>DATIZR010000017.1 GCA_035516965.1 Nitrospirota bacterium | reverse complement strand
CAATGCTTCAGTGCTCCTTCACAGCGGTACGACAGCAGGTCCGGTCACGATCATTGCATCAACACAGTCAGGAGGCGTAACAATATCTTCATCAGGAAGCCAGATGTCCATTGGCGGCGGCATGCCCTCTGCAACGCACTTCAACCTGGCGACAGATGTATTTAATTTACCGGGTCTTGTCATCTCGAATAGTCAGGCAAACATCTCGGCGTATATCGCTGACCGTTTTGGCAATTACAACGTCTTAAACGGGACCTCCATTTCCTTCAGGACAGAAGCCGGTGCTATTGATCGTCAGGGTTCGACCGATGCAACGGGAAAGACATCAGTTGTTTTCAGGACCCAGGCACCTGATCCGGCTATCGTGAGTATATGGACTTCCACGATCCCTGTGTCTCCCAACGAAGTTGATGAATTAAAATTGATCAATTACTTGAACACTACTTATGGCTTGGGGATCGTAGGAAGCGCCATCCATCCAAGGAATGGCTGGGCGACGATACTTGCTGCGGTCCAGGGTGAGGAGTCGTTCCTTGACGAAAACGGCGACGGACTGTTCACCCGGTCAACCAGCACGACAACGTGTCCCGCAGGGTACACCTGTGAATGCGATAACGGGGCGCCGAACACCTACGCTGGCTGTATTACGAGCCAGCCGGATGGATCGTCAACCTGCAGCATAGCAACGACGTGCGCGGCCGCAGGAGGATCGATTCCGGGCAATTCAAAGAGATCCGAAGGCTTCCTCGATTTGGGAGAGCCCTTTGTTGACTCAAATGATGATGGTTGCTGGAATGATGGCAATGGAAATAAAAATTGCGGCGGTGCGATATCTGCTGTTTCTGCAACGGAACCGCTGGAACAATTTATTGATGCCAATGTGAATGGACAGTACGATCCTCCCAATGGCAAGTGGGACGGTCCTGATCAAGATTGCAGTGTTGTCGGGTGCCAGACAAGCAAGATGATATGGACGTCCATTAAGCTTGGCATAACCGGAGGGGCGAAGTACTGTGCATTCGGGCCTGCACCGTTGAACACAAACATACCCTACGGCGGATCAAGTTCATATTCATTCATGGCAGGGGATAAGTTCACGAACTGGATGGGTGGCGGTACGACGCTTTCCGTTGGGGCGGATGCTGGAAATATTACTGGTTTTCCCAAGACTACTGTATTGGACGGCTTGCCCTTCGGACCTACAGAGACATTTTTTACTATTAATGCGCCGGCGTCCTGTTCACCTACGCCTTGCGTGAACCCGCCGCCGCTACCTTTCACTATCTCGGGTACGGCGACTCCCCCGCCCCCTCTTGCGCCATGTACGATACTAATGCACGGGACTTTTCTTTAAAGCTCAGTCGAGTGTTGATTATTTATGCAACAATAATGATTCTTTAGCAAATGCGCCCTTCGGGGCGCATTTCTTTTTGGTAGGAATTGCTGATGCATGTACGCAGGGAAACATTACAGCATGCTCTTGACCAGAACGACTTGAGTTCAATTGTCGCACTCGTCAAAGACAATCGCAAGGTCCTGAATCAGCTTATCCGTCTGTCCTACGACAAGGAAACGCTCGCAAGCTGGCGGGCGATCAAGGCCATCGGGCTGGCTGCGAAAGAGCTTGTCAGGACCGACTACACATACCTGCGGGAAATGGTGCGGAAGCTTCTTTGGAGCCTGAATGACGAGTCAGGCGGTATTGGCTGGTCCGCGCCCGAGATCCTGGGCGAGATCGTGAGTGCCGACCCGGACCAGTTTCAAGACATCATTCCGCTCATTGCCGAGATATATGGGATCGAGGAAGTAATTTTTCGTCCTGGCGTGATGTACGCACTCAACAGGATCGCGGAAGCAAAGGCCGAGCTGGTGCTGCCCCACAAAGACCTCATGGTAAGAGCCTTGTCCGACAGAGACCCGCTTGTACGCGCCTATGCACTGAAGCTAGTTGACAAGATGAAGGGGTTTTTGAGCCGGCACGAGTTGGTTGAAATTAATAAATTAGCGAATAATTTATCCGAAGACGCATCAGAGGTATGGATTTACGTGGATAACAATTTTAAAAATATGCAAATTAAAGAGCTATTTAAGAGCATTATTACAGATTAAGTGGTAATAAATAAGATATATTAGCTGGAAAGTGGGATGTATTACCTAAAATGTGGAAAATGCGCACTAATGGTGCGCATTTTTTTAACCATAGACTTGACAAGTGTACACTCAAGTTTTATACTGTAAGTAACATTAATGTACGGGAGATTTATGGCTACCGAAACCAAAAGAGATTACTACGATACCCTCGGAATCAAAAAGGACGCCTCTGATGCTGAGATCAAGAAGGCGTTCAGGAAATTGGCGAGGAAATATCATCCCGATGTGAACCCTGGGGACAAGACTGCGGAGTCTAAGTTCAAGGAGATGAGCGAAGCCTACGAAATTCTGTCCGATCCGAAGAAGCGCCAGCAGTACGACCAGTTCGGTCACGCTGCGTTCGGCGGCGGTGGATACGGTCCCACTCAGGGCCAGGGTCCGGGGGGGTTCAGCGGTTTTGAAGGATTTTCCCGGGGTGGTGAAGGCGGAACGTATTATCAGTCCGGAAACTTTGAAGGCTACGAGGACATCTTTGGATCCCTTTTCGGCCAGCGCCAGAGAGGACCCCTCAAGGGCGAGGACGTAACCTATTCGGTTGAGGTTGACCTCGAGGACGCCATTTTCGGGAAGACCATGCAGGTCGATCTTCAGCGCGAGGTGACCTGCTCGACCTGCGGAGGCTCGGGCGCCCAGCCGGGGACGTCTCCGCGCACCTGTCCGACCTGCCAGGGGTCCGGCAGCGTGAGGCAAGGCCGAGGTCTTCTGCAGATGGCGCAGCCGTGCCCGACCTGCCACGGTACGGGGACGATCAATCCCAATCCCTGCAGAACGTGCAACGGCAGGGGAGTCGTTTCCAAGTCTGAGCGCATTAATGTGAAGATCCCGCCCGGCGTTGACAATGGATCGAAGATCCGGGTGTCGGGCATGGGTGGTGCCGGCGAGAAGGGCGGCTCGGCGGGAGACGTGTATATCATTACGAAGGTCAGGCCGCATTATTATTTTGAACGCAAGGGAGACAACCTGCATTCGGTCGCCAAGGTGACGGTAAAGGAAGCTGCCCTCGGTGAGAAGATCGAGATCCCCTCCGTGGACGGCCTGGTGTCGCTCTCGCTGCCCCAGGGGGTTCAGTCCGGACAGCAGCTCAAACTGCGCGGAAAGGGTGTCCCGCATCTCGGAGGCGGCGGAGTTGGAGATCATTATGTAACGATCACGGTCGTAACGCCTACCGGCCTGAACGAGCGGGGGAAGGAGCTGCTCCGCGAGCTGGACCGCGTGAATCCGATTAATCCGCGAAGCGAGATCACGTTTAAAGGTTTCAGGAAAAGAGCCTGAGCCGGGGAAAACTGCATCGGAAACAATAGATTTTCTTAAGAGAGAAGACGTGGCAGAGCCGGAAAGCATCAAGACCTGCTCTTTTCCTCGTGCTCCCAATGTTTTGCGGGAGACAACACGAGTCGAATCCAGGGGTGAGTTTAATGGCCAGGCGAAGCCTGAAAAAACGGAGTCGGTATGGCGGTACGTGAACATCGATTCTTTATGATCAGCGTCGTCTCGGAGATGCTCGGCATCCATCCGCAGACCCTGCGTCTGTACGAGCGGGAGGGGTTTATCAAGCCGAAGAGGACAGGAGGCAACACACGCCTCTATTCCGAGGACGACGTGGAAAAGCTGGAATTGATCCTTCGCCTCACGCGTGAGCTGGGCGTCAACCTCGCAGGTGTGGAGGTGATCCTGTCCATGCGTGAAAAAATGGAGCAGATGCAGCACGAGATGACGGAAACGATCCGGCAACTGCGCGAGGAGCTGGAACGCGAGATCCTGCACAGGGAGGAAACGAGGAATGCCCTCGTGCCGGTAAGAAGGTTCCGGATAGAAAGACATTAAGAAGTGAGGAGCAGAGGGAGAAAAGGCGGGAACATACAGGGCCGGAACGCGTGGAGGAGAAGTTACTCACACGCGCACTTTCCCTCGTACTCAACTTCTGATACACGGGAGGAGGCACATGGCACGTTTCGACAAGCTCACATTAAAAGCCCAGGAGGCCGTACAGGCCGCCCAGGACCTTGCAGCGAGGAATCACCATCAGCAGGTCGAGGTGGAGCATCTGCTGCTCGCATTGCTCGGACAGACCGACGGTCTCGTCCTGCCGCTGATCAAGAAACTGGGGGCGGATGCAGACGGGCTGCATGACGATATCGAGGACGCGCTGAAACGGCTGCCGCGCGTAGAGGGTCTTGTCCAGACCTATCTCTCGCCGAGGCTCGGCCGGCTGTTCGAGCGCGCCGAGGATGAGGCCGAACGGCTGAAGGACGAGTACATTAGCACCGAACATCTTCTGATCGCCGCCTCTGATATCGACGGCGCTGCCCGGGAGATCCTGTCCCGCCATGGCATTACGAAGGACAGGATATTCGCGGTGCTGGTGGACATCCGCGGCACCCAGCGTGTGACCGATCAGAACCCGGAGGACAAGTACCAGGCGTTGACCCGGTACGGCCGGGACCTGACCGAGATGGCGAGGCGCGGCAAGCTGGATCCCGTGATCGGCAGGGACGAGGAGATCCGGCGCGTGGTGCAGGTATTGTCGCGGAGGACGAAGAACAATCCCGTCCTGATCGGCGAGCCGGGCGTCGGCAAGACGGCGATCGCCGAAGGCCTGGCTCAGCGCATCGTGAGCGGTGACGTGCCGGAGGGCCTGAAGAACCGGCGCGTTGTCGCACTCGACATGGGCGCGCTCGTCGCAGGAGCGAAGTACCGGGGCGAATTCGAGGACCGCTTGAAGGCCGTGCTGAAGGAAGTGACGGAGGCGAGCGGCGATGTCATCCTGTTCATCGATGAGCTCCACACCGTGGTGGGGGCGGGCGCGGCCGAGGGAGCCATGGACGCGTCGAACATGCTCAAGCCGGCGCTGGCCCGCGGCGAGCTGCGGTGCGTCGGAGCCACGACCCTGAACGAATACCGGAAGCATATCGAGAAGGACCCGGCGCTCGAGCGGCGATTCCAGCCGGTCCTAGTGCGCGAGCCGTCCGTGGAGGACACCATCTCGATCCTGCGCGGGCTCAAGGAGCGCTACGAGGTGCACCATGGCGTCAAGATCAAGGATGCGGCGCTCGTGAGCGCCGCCGTCCTGTCCCACCGCTATATTGCCGACCGGTTCCTGCCGGACAAGGCGATCGACCTGATCGATGAGGCCGCTTCCCGGCTCCGGATGGAGATCGACAGCATGCCCGTCGAGCTCGACGAGGTGGAGCGCAGGATCAGGCAGCTCGAGATCGAGCGCGAGGCAGTGAAAAAAGAGCAGGACGCCGCGTCCCGAGAACGGCTCGTGAAGATCGAGAAGGAGATCGCGGAGCTCGCGGAAAAGCGGAGCGGGCTGCGCGCCCAGTGGCATGCCGAAAAGGAAGCCATCCAGAAGATCCGGTCCATAAAGGAGCAGATCGAACAGACCCGGATCGAGGCCGAAAAGACGGAGCGGGAGGGGAACCTGGGCAGGGCCGCGGAACTGCGGTATGGCAGGCTGCCGGTTCTGCAGCAGACGCTCGACCGGGAATCGGCGAGGCTCGCTGATCTGCAGTCCCAGAGCAAGATATTGAAGGAAGAGGTCGACGAGGAAGATATCGCCGAGATCGTCTCGAAATGGACCGGCATCCCCGTGAGCAAGATGCTCGAGGGGGAAATGCAGAAGCTTCTCCACATGGAGGACCGGCTCCGGATGAGGGTGGTCGGACAGGACGAGGCGGTCCGGGCCGTTTCGGATGCCGTGCGCCGGGCTCGCGCCGGCATCCAGGACCCGAACAGGCCGATCGGCAGTTTCATCTTCCTTGGCCCGACCGGCGTGGGGAAGACCGAACTGGCCCGGGCGCTGGCCGAATTCCTGTTCGACGACGAGCAGGCCATGATCAGGATCGATATGTCCGAGTACCAGGAGCGGCATACGGTGTCCCGCCTCATCGGTGCGCCTCCCGGCTACGTCGGCTACGAGGAGGGCGGCCAGCTTACGGAGGCCGTGCGCCGGAGGCCCTACGCGGTGATCCTCTTCGATGAGATCGAAAAGGCCCATCCCGAAGTGTTCAACGTGCTGCTCCAGCTCCTGGACGACGGCAGGCTGACGGACGGTCAGGGCCGGACCGTGGACTTCAAGAACACCGTGGTGATCATGACCTCGAACATCGGGAGCCAGCTGATCCAGGACCTGCAGAACGACGAGGCGGAAATGCGGCGCCGGGTCACGGAGGCCATGCGGCAGCAGTTCAAGCCGGAATTTCTGAACCGGGTGGACGACATAATCATTTTCCATCCTCTTGACGCCGAGATGCTCAAGCAGATCGTCACGCTCCAGGTGGCCCTCGTCCAGAAACGGCTGGCGGACAGGAAGATCGAGATCGAACTGACCGAGCGGGCCAAGGAACTGATGGCCGAGGAAGGGTTCGATATGGTCTACGGGGCCAGGCCGCTCAAACGGGTGATCCAGCGCGACGTGCTGAACCCGCTCGCGTCGAAGATCCTTGCCGGCGAGATACGGGAGGGCTCGCGGGTGCTCGTGGACCGGGAGGACCGGAAACTCGTATTCAGGGGCGCATCGCAGGCGGTCGGCGCGCAGTAATCACCCCGGGCGCGAGGACATTTTCTGTCCCCTGGGTGCCAATATGCATGGAGCCGGGCCGGGAAGAATGTACTTCTCCCGGCCAACTTTATTCAACATTGTGCAACCAATAAAAAATATCGGCCGGCAAATTATTTGTGGTAGACGGGTTCGAACTATGGTATATTTGTAAAGCGGCCAAGGCATGTGCTGAGCGTTCAGAATGCTTAAAAACAGGAAAAAAAAGACAACCCCGTCCGGCGAGAAGGGGGACGGGAAGAGACTGCCGATCAAAGATTTTAAGTCCTTGTTCTATCGCAAGCTGACGGAGACGCATCTTTTTTACGAGGTGGGAAGGACCATTGCATCGGAGCTTGAACCTGCGGACCTCGTCAAGAAGATCATGGTGTCCATCGGCAAGGCGGTCGAGTTCGAGGACGCATCGGTGTATGTCGTCAAGAAGGACCTGACCGGCCTTGATCCGCTCTACCACCACCGGCTGCCGGCGCCGGATATCCAGCCTGGGCTGATCTACTTCGACATCGGCGCGCCCGGAGAGATCGCCGCGAGCGGCGAACCACTGCTGCTCGATGACACCCGCCTGTATGAAAGTTTCCTCCACCATCCTGATGAAGAAAAGAAGACCGGCAGCTATATCGGGATCCCGCTTAAGAACGAGAACCGCATCGTCGGAGTAATGGGTTTCAGCCACAGCAAGGTCAACGCGTTCCGGGTCGAGGATTTCGACCTGCTCCGCACGCTCTCGCATATCATATCGGCGGGTATTGAAAAGGGCGAGCTGTTCAAGAAGACCCTCGAGTTAGCCCGCGTCGACGAACTCACCGGCCTCCTCAACTACCGGGTGCTGCTCGAAAAAGTGGAAGAGGAAGTAAGACGGCAGGTCCGCACCAAGCGGGAATTCTCGTTCGTCATGATTGACATCGATGATTTCAAGCGGATCAACGACCGGTACGGTCATCTCGAGGGCAGCAGGCTCATTGCGCAAATGGGACCGCTGCTGAAGATGGCCTGCCGGACGACGAGCACCGACACGTGTTTCCGGTACGGCGGCGAGGAATTCTCGATCCTGCTCACGGAGACCGACATGCAGGAAGCGCTGGCGGTCGCCGAGCGGGTGAGGAAGGCGGTCGAGGAATATCCCTTCACCGTGAAGGTTGCCCATCCCTCCGAGGTGGTGACGGTGAGCCTGGGCGTTTCCACGATGATCCACGGCGGTGGCAACACGATTTCCGAAATGATGAACGAGTCGGATATCGCCCTCTACCGCTCCAAGGCATCAGGCAAGAACAAGGTCACCTGTTACAGCGCGGACCTCGTGATGCCCACCCCCGTGCCGCGGTCCGGCGGCCGATAGCGATCAACCCTCCCTAGAAGCAACCCAGCTGGCAGTCCGCGATCTTGATTTTCATTTCATTGCAGAGCTCACCTATCTCGTTGAGCGAAATATTCAGCTCACGGGAAAGGGCGTGCGCCTTTTCACAGGACAGCCGGTTGTTCACGGCCGCCCGTCGAATCGCTTCGCTCATCTGCTCCCTCGTCATGGTGTCTCCCTTTTCTTATCATATCTGCCAGAATCCTGATTCAGCCTTCCCTCACCATTTCCGCCACGCACTCGATGTGGTAGGTCCAGGGGAACATATCAACCGGCTGGAGACGTTCGAGCCGAAAGCCGAAGAGATGGAAGAACTTGAGGTCCCGGGCGAGTGTGGAGGGGTTGCACGATACATAGACGATCTTCCGAGGAACGAAGGCGAGAACGCGCTCGAGCGTGGTGAGTGTTGCGCCGGCGCGGGGCGGGTCGAGCACGATCACGTCGGCTCGCATCTTCCGGTTCTTGAGCGTCTTCAACCCCCGTTGCAGGTCGTCGGTGATGAACTCGGCGTTGGTGATGTTGTTCCGTATCGCATTGGCCTTCGCATCTTCGACGGCCGAATATCCCGACTCGATCCCGATTACCAAGGCCGCCTTCTGTGCGATCGGCAGGGCAAAGTTGCCGATGCCGCAATAGAGGTCCAGCACCGTTTCTTCTCCGGTGAGTTCCGCGAAATCAAGCACCGTCCGGACCATGTTCCTGTTCTGCTCCCAGTTGACCTGGAAAAAATTCCCCTCCGTTGCCTTGAGCGATAAGTTGTTGAGGTCGAGCGTCAGGTGATTCCTGCCGAGGCTGAGCGCCTTTTTCCGGTTCACGAATCCCGTGATCCCGATCACTTCCGGCGCTCGGTGCTGAAGCTTCTCGAAGAACGCGTTCAGGGAGGGAAGCGAGGCCTCTTCGCTGAACAGCAGGAGATGCACTTCACCTTTGGGGGAGGCGTTGATATGGACCTCGGAAAGAGGCGGCAGATCGCTCGACAAGGCCCTGACCGCCTTCAATACCCCGTTGATGACCGGGTGGATCAGGAAGGCGTCGTCCACTTCGATCAGGTCGTAGGAACCCTGGCGGAAGAAGCCGATGCGCTGCTGGCCTTCCCTGCGTCGCACCGTAAACTGGGTGCGAAGCCGGTAATGATCCGTGCGCGGTGCGGGGAGGATCGGCAATGCCTGCTTCGGCGCGATCCCGCCGATCCTTTGCACCGTATCCAGGAGAATCTCCGTCTTGAGCTGGAGTTGAGCGGGATAGGAAATGTGCGGCCATGTCACACCGGTGCACTGCTTCTCGCCCTCGCAGGGAGGGGATACCCGGTCAGGGGAGGGAGTCATAACCGTGACAAGATCTGCCTCGAGAATACCCTTCCGTTTTCGAGCGATCTCGATCAGGACTCTTTCGCCGGGCAGGACGGCGGGGACGAATACGGCCTGACCGGAGCCGAGCCGGGCGAGACCCTTTCCGCCGTACACCAGCTTCTCGATCAGCACCTCGGCTTGTTCTCTCATCCGAGGATCTTTTTGACGGTTTCGCGAAGGAGCGAGGCGTCGGCGGATTTGACGACATACGCGTCCGAGCACCAGCTCCCGAAGTCATGCTTGTACTCTTCGTAGGCGGTACAGATGACGACCGGCAGCGAGCTGTTCTTCTCCTTCATCTTGCGTAGGGTCTCGATGCCGTCCATATCGGGCATGCGCATATCGAGCGTGACAAGATCGAACGGGGTTCTGTCGAGCAGGGAGAGGGCCTCGCTGCCGTCGCCGACCGTGGTCACCTCATACCCCATATCTTCTAGCTCCTCACGAAAGAGCTCACGGATGTTCGCTTCGTCGTCCACCACCAGGATTTTTTTCATCGACTCCTCCTCGAATGCCTTCTGCATTGGTAGTATAGTAGCTCCTCCGGAATTGCTTTGCAACTCTTCCGCACACCGGGCATCATGTTTCCCGGCCGCCGCTTCCCCCGCGGGGCAGTTTGATCGTGAACACGGCGCCCCCGGTCGACTTGTTCCTCATCTCGATCCGGCCTCCGTGCGCCTTCACGATTCTGTTCGTGATGGGCAGGCCCAGGCCGGTCCCGCGCGGTTTTGTCGTGTAATAGGGGTTGAAGACATTGTGCATGGCCTTTGCGGAAATGCCGTGACCCGTGTCTCCGATCTCGAAGATCTCCTCGTTCGTTTCGGGGAGATAGGAGGTACTGATCGTCAGCGTTCCGCCGTTCTCCATGGCCTCCATGGCGTTCTTGATGATGTTGATTACCGCCTGCTTCATCTGCTGCTGGTCAAAGGCGAGCGGCGGCAGGGCCTTTGCCAGGTCCTTCACAACGGTGATGCGGCGCTGGGCGAGTTCATCTTCATAGAGCGTCAGGATGTCCTGCGCCACGTGGTTCAGGTCGCCTTCCGAAAGCTGGGGGGCCACTTCCTTGATATAGGAGAGGTTATCGTGGATGATTGCTTCCAATCGGCTCACCTCGTTCAGGATGATGTCGATGTACTTCTTGTCCTCGCCGCTCTGCAGCTTTTTCGCCAGGCGCCGGGTGAAGCCGCCGATGGAGACCAGCGGGTTGCGGATCTCGTGCGTGATCTCGGCGATCATGGCGCCCAGGGCGGCCATTTTCTCGGACTGGACAAGCTGCTCGTGCAGAGCCCGCATGTCTTTGTTCATCATCTCGAGATTGGAGTGGATTATGGCGTTCTCGATCGCGAGCGCGGCCTGGTTCGCGAACATGGTGAGGAACCGGAGATCGTTTTCCGTGATCGGGCGCTGGTTGAACATGTTGTCGACGATGATGATGCCGATCACGCGGTCTTTGGCGACGAGCGGCACCGTCGCGAAGTTTTTCACCCTGAGAGTGTCCCGGAGCCAGGAAGGCACCAGCCTGTCCGTACCGGCGTCCACGATATTGTATGCACGTTTGTTCAGCACGGTCAGGGCCAGCACGCCCTCTCCCGCCTCGAGAGGCACCCGGATTCCCTTGGTCATGGTGTTCAGGGCCGAGTCACGGTGCTCGAACAGATCGCCGGTCTGGATCCACTCCATGAGGCTCCGGTGCCTGGTCGCCACCTCGTTCCAAGCCCTCCCCGCCTCCTCCCAGTTCGCGGGGCCCACGCCCATCATGCCCTGGAGTGTGTTGGTCCGCTCGTTCGTGAGCAAGAGCATTGCCTGGTTGAACCCGAGCCCGCTCCCCCCCATGGTGGTCGCCGTCAGGATGATCCTGAGCAGCCGGTCGAGGTTCAGCGTCGTGCTCATTGCCGTGCCGATATCATAGAGAATGGACAGCTCCTGCGCGCGTGTGCGCGCCTCGGTCGCGAGCTCCTCCATGCGCTCGTACATCGCGGCATTCTCGACGGCCACCGCCGCGCTGCTCGCCACCGTGGTCAGAAACTGCAGGTCGTCTTCGGTGAACGACCGTTCGTCCTGCTTGTTGTAGAGCGTGATGACGCCGATCACGCGGTCATGGAAGATGAGCGGGATGCTCAACATCGAGGCGACGGCCCCATTCGCGGCGGCAGCCAGCAGGTCGTCCCGGGAGACGTCCTGGATGAGGAGCGGCTTCTTCTCCCGGGCGACCCGCTCCGCCACAGCGCCGCCGATCCGCGCGTCCATGTCCTCGGTGAGGTTGCCGGTGAGGCCGAAGGACGCGTAGGTTTTTCGGGAGATGATCTCGGGCAGGTTCATCAGGCGGATCGTGCAGCCCTGCGCGCGCAGCGACTGCGTGCTGTTCCGCGCGATCAAAGAGAGGAGCTGCTCCAGGTCCAGCGTGGACGTGAGCGCCATGCCGATCTCGTAGATCGTAGCGAGTTCGGACAGCCTCTGCTGGATGGTGTGGAAGAGCCGGGTGCTCTTGATCACGCCGCTCACCTGGTTCGCGGTGGTGATCAGCAGGGTGAGCTCCGATGACGTCGCCCGCCATGTCTCGAGGGACAGCACGAAGATCACCCCGAAGCAGCGGTCCTCATCCATGATCGGTGCGGCGACCAGGGACTTGAACCGCTCGATGCCCGATTCGGGTATATACTGGAACCGCGGGTCCGAATAGGGGTCCTCGAGGGCGAGCGGAACTTTCTGCTCGGCTACCCACCCGGCGATGCCCATGCCGATCGGGAAGTTCAGCTTGCCGACCGTTTCCTGGTTGAGGCCGACGGCCGCGGTCAGCGTCACCGTCTTGCCCGGCCGGTCGATGAGGAACACCGATGCGCCGTCTTTGCCCATGCCCCGGGCCACGACCTGCACGATCCGGGATAGCTTCTCGGGCAGGTCGACGTACGAGTTCGAGATCCTGCTGATCTCGGAGAGGATGCTGAGTTCTGTCTTGTCCGTCGTTTCCATAACGGTTTTTTAACCACCGATGAAAGATCGCGTAACCACGGGTCCCGACGAATGTCGGGACGGCACAGATGAACACAGGTGACAGAATAAAGACCGAGAATTTTTTTTCAGTGCTTATCCGTGTGTCTGCGAAGCGGACCGGTGGTTACTAATGCAGTTTTCCGGCCTTATTTCTTCCTCAACGCCTTCCGGTAGACCTTCTCGTATTCCCTGGCCGAGCTTTCCCAGGAGAAATCCTGCTGCATGCCGGACCGCACCAAGCGTCGCCACGCCTTCGGCTCACTGAACACCTCCACGGCGCGCCTGATGGCATCGGTGAGCGCCAACGCCGAGTAGTCGTTGAACAGGAAGCCCGTCCCCCGGGCCGGTCCTTCGTCGTAATCCCGGATGGTGTCCGCAAGCCCTCCGGTCCGCCTGGCCACGGGGACGGCGCCGTACCGGAGCGCGATGAGTTGCCCCAGGCCGCACGGTTCGTAGAGTGACGGCATCACGAACAGGTCGCACCCGGCGTAGATGATCTTCGCAAGCTGCTCGTCGTATCTAAGCAGGACCCGCACCTGCTCCGGATACCGCTCGGCAGCATCGGACAGGAGCCGCTCGTACCGTTCGTCGCCGGTGCCCAGCACGATGAACTGCACACCCATGTCTAGGATGTCCGGGAGAGCATCGGTCAGGATGTCGAACCCCTTCTGGTCCACCAGCCGCGACACCATGGCGATGACGGGTCCGCCGTCGGCCGGCAGGCCCGCCCTCTTGCGGAGATCATCCCTGCAGAGGGCCTTGCCCCCGGGCCTGGCCGCGGAATACCGCCTGGTGATCGCCTGGTCCCCCGCAGGGTCCCACGCTCCGTAGTCGATGCCGTTCACGATCCCGTACAGATCCGGAGCCCGCCTGGCGAGCACTCCCTCGAGCCCGAATCCGAACTCCTCGGTCTGGATCTCGCGGCTGTAGGTCCTGCTCACGGTGGTGATGACGTCGGAGTAGACCAGCCCCGCCTTGAGAAAGCTGATGTCGCCCCAGAATTCGAATCCTTCGGGGTTGAAATGGTTCCAGGCGTCCCCGATGTAGCGCATGTCCTCCCGTGGGAAGTTGCCCTGGTAGCCGAGATTATGGACCGTAAAAACGGTCTTCGTCCGCATGAAGGGCGGGCTGCCGCGGTAGAGGGTGCTGAAATAAAAGGACGCGAGCCCCGTCTGCCAGTCGTTGGTATGGACGATGTCTGGCGCGAAGTTCAGGGTCCGGCAGAGCTCCAGTATTGCGCGGGAGAAGAAGGTGAACCGTTCGGCATTGTCCGGGAAATCGCCCTGCCTGTTCTGGTAGAGCTCCGGGCGGTCGAAATAGGTGTCCTGGCTGATGAAGTAGGCGATGACGTTCTCATCAAGGCTGCCCTGCAGCACCTCGCAACGTTCCCGCCAAGAGCCAAGGGGCACGAAAAAACTTGCAACGCGCTTGAGGCCGAAGCGGTCGGGGTCGATGCTGCCGTAGCGCGGCATCACGAGGCGCACATCATGCCCCCGGGCGCCGAGCGCCGGGGGAAGGCTCCCGGCAACGTCCGCTAGGCCTCCGGTCTTGGCAAAGGGGACCGCCTCGGATGCTGCAAACAGAATCTTCATGCCTTGATGTCGCGGAGAAACTTTGCCGCCTCCTCGGGCGGCGTGGGATTGATGTGAAATCCCGAACCCCATTCGAAGCCGGCGATGCTCGTGAGCTTGGGCGCCACCTCAATGTGCCAGTGGTAGTAATCGTTCCGCTCGTCGCGGAAGGGCGAGGTGTGGACCACGTAATTGTAGGGCGGGTTCGAGAGCGCCCGGTCGATGCGCCGCAGCACGTTCTGCAGCAAGCCGGCCAAGTCCCGGTAGTCCTCGTTGGTCGAGCAGGCATAGCAGGAGACGTGCCGCTTCGGCAGGATCCAGGTCTCAAAAGGGAAGCGCGGTGCGTAAGGCGCAAGGGCAATGAAGAGCGGCGTCTCGAGGACGACACGCGTGCCCGAGTGCATCTCCTGCCTGATGATGTCGCAGAAGATGCAACGCTCCTTCAGGTCAAAGTGGCGCTTGCATCCGTCGATCTCCTCCTGCACTTGGATCGGCACGATGGGCAGCGCGACGAGCTGCGAATGGGAATGCTCGAGGGTTGCTCCGGCAGTCAATCCCTCGTTCTTGAAGATCAGTGCGTACTGGAATCGGCGGTCCTTTTTCAGGTCCTCCATCCGGTCGCGGTAGGACCAGAGAACCTCCTCCACCGCTTTCTGGGGAAGGCTCGCGAGGGTAGCGTTGTGGTCCGGCGTTTCGATGATGACCTCATGAGCGCCGATGCCGTTCATCTTGTCGAAGATGCCCTCGCCCTGTTTGTTGAGATCCCCTTCGATCTGGAGGGCCGGGAATTTGTTCGGCACGACGCGCAGCCGCCACCCCGGCCCGTCAGGCTGTCCGTTCTCGCGGTACGCGAGCGTTTCATGGGGCGTAGTCCGCTCGTTCCCGGTATCGAAGGGGCAGAAGCCCCCGCGCCGTTTGCCCCGCTGGTCCTGGAAATCGGCGGGCCGCTTTCCCCGTTCCGAAGAAATGATGACCCAGCGGCCGGTGATCGGGTCCTTCCGTAGTTCTGGCATAGTGTCTCCTCAGTGATTGCCCGTGGGGAAAATGCGATTTGATAATTATATCTGTCTTATTCCGCATTGTCAAAACAACTCTTGGTGTGCTAAGATTCCGGCATGGGAAAGAAACTGGATCGGGTCTCTTCCACGCTGGCAGGCATCCTGCGGTCACGGGGCATGCAGGGCCGACTTGAAGAGTACCGCATCTTCGGGCAATGGGAAAAGACCGTGGGCGGACTGGTGGCGAGCCATGCACGCCCGACAACGATGCGCGGCTCGAAACTGTTCCTGACCGTGGACAGCCCGGCCTGGATGCAGCAGCTGTCCCTGCTCAAGCCCGAGATCATCGAGAAGGTGAACAGGGGGCTCGGCAAGGACGCCGTACAGGACATCGCTCTCACGCTCGGCGAGGTCCCGAAGGCGGAGCATACACCCCCCGCCCCCCGGTCTTTCCGTGCGGAGCTGACCCCGGATGAACGTACGCGCATCGATGATGCCGTCGCGGAGATCCGTGACCCCGAGGTGAAGGCGGCCTTCCGGCGGGTCATGGAGAAGGACGTGCTCAGCAGGAAGGGCAATCGCATATAGCCGGATGAAGCAGACAGCCCACGCAGTATCCGGTTTCAGATTGAAACTGTTTTGAGAGGATTTGTCGCGCCGCCGCAGAGGTGCTTTTCCCCCTTCGATCTGCCGCGGGTGCCGTCCCTTGCCTGTTTCCCGGTCGATTCGACCTCATTTATTGCTCATCCAGAAAATATCGATAGGCCCCGATAAACTTTTCGTTTGATTTTATGCCGGTGCGATGTTATTATTTTCGATACTTTTCAAAAAGCCGGGATTTTATTGAGGTTATCAATGATGAAGCAGCTGTTGACAAATATGATGGAGATGGTCCGGAAGCTGTTCCGGTCCGCCTGGGAACAGTTCAAGGTCTTCTGGTTCACGATTGCCGTGCCCTGGCTCAAGGCACTGACCCCGAAAAAGGCCCTGAAGCTCGCCGGCATCGCCTTTCTGGCCGGGGTCCTCTTCATCGCGCTGCTGTTCTACGTGCTTTCCTTCAACCTCCCCACCGTCGAATCGCTCAAGGACTACAAGCCGAGCCCGGGCACGACGATCTACGCCGAGGACGGCAGGGTGCTGGGTCGCGTGCAGATCGAGAAGGGCACCTATGTGCCGATTACACGGGTCCCGAAGTTCATGAAGGATGCTCTGCTCGCGACCGAGGACCCGCGCTTCTATCAGCACAGCGGGATCGACTACCGCGGCATCCTGCGCGCCGCGCTCAAGAACATCATATCGGTCCGGGTGGCCCAGGGCGGCAGCACGATCACGCAGCAGCTTACGAAGGTGGTGTTCCTGTCTCCGGAGCGGAAGATCACGCGCAAGATCAAGGAGATCATCCTCGCGCGGAGACTCGAGAAGGAGCTCGACAAGGATGAGATCCTCGAGCTCTACCTCAACAAGGTCTATTTCGGCCACGGCGCCTACGGCGTGCAGATGGCAGCCAAGACCTATTTCGGCAAGAACATCTGGGAGGTCAACCAGGCCGAGGCTGCCCTCCTGGCCGGGCTCCCCAAGTCGCCGGCGGCATACTCGCCCTACAGCGACATCGACCTGACCAAGCTCCGGCAGTGGCACGTGCTGAAGCGTATGGTTGCCGAAGGGTATCTCACCGAGGAACAGAGCCGGAAGGTCTACGATCAGCCGATCAGCCTCGAGAATTTACGGCCCCAGGAAGAGCTGGCTCCGCACCTCGTTGACTATCTGCGAAAGTACATTGAGAAAAAATACGGCGAAGATATGTTGTACCAGGGGGGGCTCAAGGTCTACACTTCGATCGACCTGGACCTGCAGCATCAGGCGGTCACGGCGCTCCGCGAGGGGCTGCGCGCGCTCGACAAGCGCCAGGGCTTCCGCGGCAAGGTCGGATACAAGCCGGTCAAATCCACGCCGATCCAGTGGGGATCGCTCCACGTGATGGTGAAGCCCGGCGAAGGGTTCAACGCCCATGTCCTCGCCGTGAACGACGACTCCGTCACGGTCAAGGGGCGCGGGCTCCTGGGCTTCATCATGAAGGACGACATGGCCTGGGCGCTGATCAAGCCGAAGAAGAACCGGGAGAGCCCCGACGAGTTCAAGAAGCCCGCCGAGATCGTCCAGGTGGGCGACATCATCAAGGTCCGCCTGAAGGACTATGACAAGAAGAACCAGGTGGCTTCCTTCGTCCTGGACCAGACGCCCCTCGTGCAGGGCGCGGTGGTGTCCATCGAGCCCTATACCGGCTATGTCCGGGCCATGGTCGGCGGCTACGATTTCGTGGAGGGCGGCTTCAACCACGCCACGGATGCGAAGCGCCAGCCGGGCTCGTCGTTCAAGCCCTTCGTCTACGGCGCCGCGCTCGAGAACGGCTTCACCCCGGCTTCGATCCTGATGGACCTGCCCCAGATCTACGAGAAGAGCGAGTTCGAGAAGAAGACCTGGAAACCCACGAACTATGACGAGCGGTTCCTGGGCCCCATGCGCATGCGCACGGCCCTGGCGCTGTCCCGGAACGCGGTGACCGTGGGGCTCCTGGAGAAGATCGGCCTGGACAAGGCCATCGATTTCGCGCGCAAGGCGGGGATCACGAGCCATATCAGCTACGACTATACGACTGCGCTCGGCTCATCGGTCGTCACGCCGCTGGAGCTCACCTCGGCCTACGCCACCTTTGCGTCGCAGGGGTACCGTTCCGAACCGATCATCATCATGAGCATCGTCGACGGCAAAGGCACCGTCCTCGAAAGCTACCAGCCAGACCCCAAGGAGGCCATCGACCGGACCACGGCCTATCTCGTGACCAGCCTGCTCAAGAGCGTCGTGCAGGAGGGAACGGGCAGGGGCGCCCTGAGCCTCGGCAGGCCGCTCGCCGGCAAGACCGGCACGACGAACAACTACGTGGATGCCTGGTTCCTCGGCTATTCGCCGGACATCGTGACCGGAGTGTGGGTGGGGTATGACAATCCCAAGGCATCGCTCGGTGACCGGGAGACCGGCGCGCGGGCCGCGCTCCCGATTTGGATCTCGGTGATGGCCAGGGCTATGGCGGATAAGCCGGCGGAAGACTTCGTGCCGGCCGACGATGTGGTATTCGTGAAGATCGATCCCGAGACCGGGCTTCTGGCCCGGGACGGGGCGCCTGACGCGATCACCGATGTGTTCCGGAAGGGCACGGAGCCGACTCAGTATGCCGATGCCAAAAAGTCCCAGCAGAAGACCGGACTTCTCTACAATGTGGAACAGGGCGGCGAGGACACCACGACAAAGAAAAAATTGCCCGCCGACGAAGTCTCGGACTAGGTGCGGCGACGTTGAAGCAGTTCGGAATTTGGAATTCGGAGCGGAGGGCACCTGCTGAATGGATTATAAGACAACACTGAACCTGCCGAAGACCGACTTCCCGATGAAGGCCAACCTGAAGGACCTGGAACCGAGAATGATCGGGAAGTGGAACCAGGAACAGGTCTATGCGATCATGCAGAAACAGGCCGAAGGAAGAAAGACCTACATCCTGCATGACGGGCCGCCTTACGCCAATGGCCACATCCATATCGGTCACGCCCTGAACAAGATCCTGAAGGACATCATCGTGAAGTTCAGGTCCATGGAGGGGTACCGCAGTCCCTACGTGCCGGGCTGGGACTGCCACGGACTGCCCATCGAGCACCAGGTGCTGAAGAGCCTGGGGCCCAAGAAGGAGGGCATGAGCCAGCATGAGGTCCGTAAACTCTGCCGGGAATACGCCGAGAAGTTCATCGAGATCCAGCGCGAGGAGTTCAAGCGGCTCGGCGTGTTCGGCGACTGGGACCATCCCTACCTCACGATGAACTTCGGATACGAGGCAGCCATCGTGCGGGAGCTGGGAAGGTTCGCGGACAACGGGGGTGTCTACAAAGGGAAAAAGCCGGTTTACTGGTGCGGGTTCGACGAAACGGCGCTCGCCGAGGCCGAGGTGGAATATGCCGACCATGAATCGCCGTCCGTGTTCGTGCGCTTCGACATCCCCGGGGCCGCGACGGCGCTCCCGTCGCTTGCCGGAAAGAAGGCCGCCGTCGTTATCTGGACGACCACGCCCTGGACACTTGTGGCGAACCTCGCCGTTGCGCTCCATCCCCGGTTCGATTACGTCGCGGTGGAACACAACGGCCAGGTGCTGATCCTTGCCGAAGGACTGCTCAAGCAGTGCATGGAAACGTTCGGGATCAAGGACTATACTATCCTCGAAAAGTTCAAAGGCAGCAAACTGGAGGGGCTCAAGGCTCGCCATCCCTTCATCGACCGGGACTCCCTCGTGATCCTCGGCGACCATGTGACGCTGGAGGCCGGTACCGGAGCGGTGCATACGGCCCCCGGCCACGGCCAGGAAGACTACGAAGTGGGCCTGAAGTATGGGCTCGACGTGTACGCTCCCGTCGATCAAAAGGGGCGGTTCACGAAGGAAGCGGGCGAGTTTGCCGGCCAGCAGGTGTTCAAGGCGAACAAGGGCATTATCGAACTGCTCAAGGCCAAGGGTGCGCTCCTCGCCGAGGGCAGGATCAGCCACTCCTACCCGCATTGCTGGCGGTGCAAGAACCCGGTCATCTTCCGCGCTACCGAGCAGTGGTTCATCTCGATGAAGTCGAACGACCTCCTGAAGCGGACGGTCGAGAACATCCACACTGTGAACTGGGTGCCGGCTTGGGGCAAGGACCGGATCCTGAGCATGATGGAGAACCGGCCCGACTGGTGCATCTCGCGCCAGCGTGCGTGGGGCGTGCCGATCATCGCGTTCACCTGCAGACAATGCGGAGAGCTCCTGTTCGACCGGAAGGTCGTGGACCACGTCGCGGACATCGTGGAGCAGGAAGGCGCCGACGCCTGGTTCGTGCGGACGCCGGCCGAACTGCTGCCCGCGGGGACGGCATGCAAAAAGTGCGGCAACGAGGACCTCGCGAAGGAGATGGACATTCTCGACGTGTGGTTCGACTCGGGAGTGAGCCACGCCGCCGTGCTGAAACAGAGGAAGGATCTCTCCTGGCCGGCGGACATGTACCTTGAAGGCAGCGACCAGCACCGGGGATGGTTCCAGTCCTCGCTCCTGACGTCAGTGGGAACAACGGGCGCGGCCCCGTACCGGACGGTGCTGACCCATGGCTTTACCGTGGACGGCTCTGGCAAGAAAATGAGCAAGTCCGCGGGCAACGTGGTCGCTCCGCAGGAAGTGATCGACAAGTATGGCGCCGAGGTGCTCAGGCTCTGGGTTTCGGCCGCCGACTACCGGGACGACATCCGCATCTCCCAGGAGATACTGACCCATCTTGCCGAGGCATACCGCAGGATCAGGAACACAAGCCGCTACCTCCTGGGCAATCTCGCCGACTTTCATCCGGAAACCGACCAGGTCGAGGACAAGGACCTGCTCGAGATCGATCGCTGGGCGCTCCTCAGGCTCCAGAAGCTGATCCGGCGCGTGGAAAAGGCCTACGACGATTTCGAGTTCCACGTCGTGTTCCACTCGATTCATAACTTCTGTGCCGTGGACATGAGCGCCTTCTACCTCGACATCCTGAAGGACCGGCTCTATACGGCGAAGGCGAGGTCCGTCGAGAGGCGCTCCGGCCAAACCACCATGCATGCGATCCTGTCAGCCATGGTGCGGCTCATGGCGCCGGTGCTTTCCTTCACCGCGGACGAGGTCTGGGGCTATATGCAGGAGAGCTCGAAGGAGAAAAGCGTCTTCCTGGCGTCCTTCCCGAAGGCGGAGGAACGGTACCTCGACGGGGAGCTAGAAGAACGTTGGGACCGGATCATCGCCGTCCGCGGCGAAGCGGCCAAGGTGCTCGAAACACTCCGGCGCGACAAGAAGATCGGCCATTCTCTCGACGCGGAGGTGAGGCTGTACGCTGCGCAGGACCTGTATGAGTTCCTGCAGCAGTACGAAAGAGACCTTGCCTTCATCTTCATCGTGTCGTCGGCGACGGTCGAGAAAGAGGCTGATGCGCCTGCAGATGCGTTCCCGAGCGACATTGTCAAGGGCCTCAGGATTGCGGCAGGGCCGGCAAAGGGCTTGAAATGCGGACGCTGCTGGATGTACCGCGAGTCGGTCGGCACCGTGCCGGAGCATCCGCAGATCTGCGACCGGTGCGCGGGGAACCTTGCCTGAGTACTGGTATCGGCATTCATCATTATGGGAGAGGTTGGAACATAATTTGAAGAATAAATATCGCTGGGCCGGAACGATCATCAGCACTGTCCTGGTCCTGGATCAGCTCACCAAGCACCTCGTCCAAAAAAACATCCGCCTGTACGATGTCATACAGGTCATCCCGGGATTTTTCAATCTCACCCACGTCCGGAACAAGGGTGCGGCCTTCAGCCTCCTTTCCACGCTCCCCGACGGATGGCGGAGCGCGTTCTTTGTTGCCGTGACGCTCGTAGCCGTCGCGGCGATCGGGGTCCTGATTCGGAAGTCCCACGAACGCCTGCTTGTCAGTGCGTTCTCACTCATCATCGGCGGGGCCCTCGGGAACGTGATCGACCGAGTCCGGTACGGCGAAGTGGTGGATTTCGTCCAATGGTACGTAAAGTCCTATTACTGGCCGTCGTTCAACGTCGCCGACTCGGCCATCACGGTCGGCGTGGCCCTGCTCGTCGTCGATATGCTGTTTGTAAAAAGAACAGAAGCGATAAGCTCCAAATCCTGATAGCGTAACCCCGGCCAAATCCGACCTTCGGATGCTCCACAGTGTCTTTTCGGACATTCGAACGTGTGTTTCAGATTAAGGATTTCTTCCGGAAGGAAGCCATGCATCCCATTCTCTTTGAGATCCCCCGGATCGACCTCGGCGCCTGGACCCTTGGTCCGATCCCGATCCGCCTGTACGGGCTGATGATCGGTATCGGTTTCCTGCTCGGCATCACCTTGGCTTCTCGGCGGGCGAAAAAGGAAGGGATCAATCCCGAGCTCATCGTCGACATGGGCGTCTACCTGCTGCTTGCGGCCATCATCGGCTCGCGCATCCTTTACGTGCTGACGGCGCTGCGCGAGTTCACGACGCATCCCCTCGAGGTGTTCGCGATCTGGAAGGGAGGCCTCGTGTTCTACGGCGGTGTGCTCGCGGCGGTGCCGGTCGGGATCTGGTACGTCCGAAAACACGACCTGCCGGTCTGGAAGACGGCGGACATCATGGCGCCCTACGCCGCACTTGGGCACGCTTTCGGGAGGCTCGGCTGCTTCTTTGCGGGCTGCTGCTACGGCGCACCCTGCACGGGCACGTTTTGCATCACCTTCAACGATCCCCATTCACTCGCACCCCTCGGCACCCCGCTCTTTCCGACACAACTTATGGAATCCGTCGGTGAGTTCATCCTTTTCGGCCTGCTCCTCCTCCTGCGGCGGTACAAGCGGTTTGACGGCCAGCTTTTCGGTCTTTATCTGATCTTCTACGCGGTCCTCAGGTTTTCCATCGAGTTCTTCCGTGGAGACGTGGCGCGCGGCGTTTATTTCGGCGGCCTCATCTCCACATCGCAGATCATCGCGATCGTCATCGCGCTGACAGCGGCAGCCACGATGGCGATAGGCAGGAAGAAGAACAGAGCCCGGGCCAAAGTTTAGGTCAAGGTTGAGGTTAGGATACTACTAGAACCTATCTCAAAATTAGATTTTGCTTGTCATCTTCGTAGGACGCGGTATTATCTGTCATGGCCGTGCGTCTGACAGACGAGCAATGGGAACTCATCCGGGAGCATTTCCCGGAAGAGAACATTCCCGATGGTCGC
>DATIZR010000016.1 GCA_035516965.1 Nitrospirota bacterium | reverse complement strand
CGTTCAGGAATTTTTCCATCACGGTGTCGTCAGCGTCGGCGATCTTCTCGATCATCTTCTCCCGGTACTCTTTTGCCTTGGGAAGGAGATCAGCAGGGATGTCTTCAACGACATATTTCGCACCAAGCGTTTCGTCGTCGAACAAAACCGCCTTCATCTTCACGAGATCGATGCACCCGCGGAACTTGTCCTCAGCGCCGATAGGCAGCTGGATCGGCACCGCGTTTGCGCCAAGCCGGTCCGCCATGGACTGAACGCTCATATAGAAGTCAGCGCCGATGCGGTCCATTTTGTTCATGAACGCAATGCGGGGAACCTTATATTTATCAGCCTGGCGCCAGACCGTCTCGGACTGGGGCTCCACACCGCTCACGGAATCGAAAGCGGCAACCGCGCCGTCGAGCACGCGAAGCGAACGCTCCACCTCGATGGTAAAGTCCACGTGACCCGGCGTGTCGATGATATTGATGCGCTTGTCCCGCCAGAAACAGGTCGTCGCAGCAGAGGTGATCGTGATGCCGCGCTCCTGCTCCTGAACCATCCAGTCCATGACCGCAGTACCGTCGTGCACTTCGCCGATCTTATAAGAAACACCGGTGTAGTAAAGAATGCGCTCCGTCGTCGTCGTTTTACCGGCGTCGATATGAGCCATGATACCGATGTTGCGGGTATTTTCGAGTGAATACTGCCTAGCCAAAACTTCCTCCGCTTCTAGATATGCACCTTACCAACGATAGTGGGCGAAGGCTTTATTGGCCTCTGCCATACGGTGGACGTCTTCTTTCTTCTTTACTGCTGCGCCGGTATTGTTCGATGCGTCAAGGATCTCGCCGGCGAGTTTTTCAACCATGGATTTTTCCGGCCGCTGCGACGCGTAGAGCCTGAGCCACCGGTAGGCCAGTGACATCCTGCGCGGCTGCTTGACCTCGATCGGCACCTGATACGAGGCGCCGCCCACACGGCGCGACTTTACCTCGAGCGTGGGCTTCAAATTGTCTATTGCCTTCTTAAAAATGGCGATCGGATCGCCCTTCGTCTTCTCTTGAATGCGGTCGAGCGCCTTGTAGCAGATCGCCTCTGCCGTGCTCTTCTTGCCTTTGCGCATCAGCACGTTCACAAACTTCGCCAGCATCTTGCTGTTGTATTTTGGATCCGGTAATGCTTCCCTTTTTACTACGACGCTTTTTCTCGGCATATCTTCGTCCTTTTGTCCTTCTCCTGACCTTGCGACCTACTTCGGCCTCTTTGCACCGTATTTCGACCGGCCCTGCTTGCGATTGGCAACCCCGACCGTATCCAATGTGCCGCGGACAATATGATACCGTACGCCGGGAAGGTCCTTCACCCTGCCGCCGCGGATCAATACGATAGAGTGCTCCTGGAGGTTGTGACCGACACCGGGGATATACGTCGTGACCTCCATGCCATTCGTGAGCCTCACGCGGGCTACCTTCCGGAGAGCCGAGTTAGGCTTCTTGGGCGTTGTGGTATAGACCCTGATGCAGACACCCCGCTTCTGAGGGCAGCTCTTGAGCGCGGGGCTCTTCGTTTTGCTCGCTGCAAGGGTCCTGCCTTTTCTTACCAGCTGACTGATGGTAGGCACGTGAATTACTCCTTAAAAACGCGAAGATAGCGGTTTTTTATAACGTTGAGTCAAAACCCGATGATTATATCTATGTATGGGACGAATGTCAAGATTTTTTTTGGTATTCGTTGCACAAATTAGGCAAAGCAGGGCGCGGTGCCGGCAGGGGTAGCTCTTACCATTGCCTCCCGCCGGTTCCACGCCCGTGAATTTGCCATGAAGCCACTAGATGTTGCTGCTGCGCCTGCCGGCCACCCTTATTCTGGTATCTGCGTATCCGGTGCAGCCTCTTCCTCAACCTCGACGTAAGTATTACGATACTCGGTCATCCCCGTTCCGGCAGGAATCAACCGGCCCATGATGACGTTTTCCTTCAGGCCAACCAGATCGTCCACCGAACCCGTTATCGCAGCCTCGGTCAGCACACGCGTCGTCTCCTGGAACGACGCCGCCGAGATGAAGCTGTCCGTGGTGAGCGACGCCTTGGTGATGCCGAGGAGGATCGGACGTGCCGTGGCAGGCTTGCCCCCCTTGGCGATGACCGCTTCGTTCTCTCTGGCGAAGGCAAACCGATCGACTTGCTCGCCGATAAGAAACGACGTGTCGCCTGCCTCCTCGATCCTGACCTTGCGCAACATCTGTCGAACGATCACTTCGATGTGCTTGTCGTTGATGCTCACGCCCTGGAGCCGGTAGACCTGCTGGACCTCGTCCACCAGGTACTTCTGCAGCTCCTTCGGGCCCAACACATTCAGGATGTCATGAGGATCCACCGGACCATCCATGAGCGGTTCGCCGGCGGTGACCCAGTCCCCTTCGTGCACGTTCACATGTTTGCCCTTCGGGATCAGGTATTCCTTCTCGTTGCCCATGCCATCCTTGACCAGGATGCGTCGCATGCCCTTTACGAAACCGCCGAACTCCACGGTGCCGTCGATCTCGCTGATGATCGCCTGCTCTTTGGGTTTCCGCGCCTCAAACAGTTCGGCAACCCTCGGAAGACCACCCGTGATGTCCTTGGTCTTCGTCGTTTCGCGCGGGATCTTAACCAGGATGTCGCCGGGGAACACCTCGTCGTTCTTGTCCACAAGAATGTGCGCGCCTGCGGGAAGAAGGTACCGGGCCACAACGTTCGAAGCAGGCAGACGCGCTGTCTTCCCGTGCGGGTCCTTGATCGAAATGCGGGGACGCAGGTTCTGGTTGGGGTAGTCGATGATCACCTTGCGCGACAGGCCGGTGACCTCGTCCACTTCCTCGCGCATGGTCACGCCTTCGATGATGTCTCCAAAGGCGATCTTTCCGCCGATTTCCGTCAGGATCGGGAGTGAGTAGGGATCCCACTCGACGAGTTTCTGGCCCACATCCACTTTTTGGCCGTCCTGGACCTTGAGCCGGGCGCCGTAGATGATGGCATACTTCTCCTTTTCACGTCCGGTCTCGTCGTAGATAGCGATGTTTCCGCTGCGCGACATGACGACATAGTCGCCTTCCTTGTTCTTCACCGTGTTCAGGCTGAGATATTTCACGGCACCGGCGTTCTTCGCCTCGAGCACCGTCTGCTCCACGACCTTGCTTGCCGTACCGCCGATGTGGAAGGTTCTCATGGTCAGCTGGGTGCCCGGCTCGCCGATGGACTGGGCGGCAATGATGCCGATGGCCTCGCCGATGTCCACCAGTTTGCCGCGGCCCAGATCTCTGCCGTAGCACATCCGGCAGACGCCGCGCAGCGACTGGCAGGTGAGCACCGAACGGATCTTGATGCGGTCGATGCCCGCCTCTTCAATGCGCTTCACGAGGTCCTCGTTGATCTCTCTGCGGGTGGACACGATCACTTCCCTGTTGATCGGGTCCTTGATGTCCTCGGCGGCAACGCGGCCGAGGATACGCTCAGACAGCGGCTCGATGATCTCACCGCCCTCGACGAGCGATCCCACCATGATGCCGTCCACCGTGCCGCAGTCGTCCTGCGTGATGATCACGTCCTGGGCGACGTCGACGAGCCTCCTGGTGAGATAGCCGGAGTTGGCCGTCTTGAGCGCCGTGTCCGCCAGCCCCTTGCGTGCACCGTGGGTCGAGATGAAATACTGAAGCACCGTGAGTCCTTCGCGGAAGTTTGCGGTGATCGGCGTCTCGATGATCTCGCCCGACGGCTTCGCCATGAGCCCGCGCATGCCGGCAAGCTGCCTGATCTGCTGCGTGCTGCCGCGCGCCCCCGAGTCCGCCATCATGAAGATGTTGTTGAAGGAACGGGCCTCCTGCAGCTCGGACTTCTTCGCGCTGCCCAGTTCAACGGCCTCCATGCCCAGCTCGGCCATCATTTCATCGGCGATCTTCTCGGTAACGTTCGCCCAGATGTCGATTTCCTTGTTGTACCGCTCGCCGTTCGTGATGAGTCCCTCGGTATACTGGTGATGGATCTCCATCACTTCCTTCTGGGCCTGATCGATGAACTTCTGCTTCTTGCCCGGTATATGCATGTCGTTGATGCAGATCGAAATACCCGACTTTGTCGCGAACTTGAACCCGATCTCCTTGAGGTCGTCGATCAGGACGACCGTGCGCCGGAGCCCCAGCTTGCGGTAGCATTCGTCGATGAGCTTCGCGAGCTCCTTCTTGGTCATTTCCTTGTTGACGGACGCGAACGAGATGCCCTCGGGCAGGACCTCGCTGAACAGCACGCGGCCCACCGTCGTCTCTTCGATCTTGCCGCCGATCCTGACGCGGACCCGGGCATGAATATCCGCCATGCGCTGGTCATAGGCAATGCGGACCTCGTCCCTCCCTGAGAAGATTTTGCCTTCGCCCGGCGCTCCGGAGCGTGACTTGGTCAGGTAATAGCACCCGAGCACGATGTCCTGGGACGGAACGGTGATCGGCCTGCCGTTCGCCGGAGAAAGCACGTTGTTGATCGAAAGCATGAGCACACGAGCCTCGAGCTGCGCCTCCACCGAGAGCGGGATATGGACCGCCATCTGGTCGCCGTCGAAGTCCGCGTTGAATGCCGCGCACACGAGCGGATGGAGCCGGATGGCCTTGCCTTCGACGAGCATGGGATCAAAGGCCTGGATGCCCAGCCGATGGAGCGTCGGGGCGCGGTTCAGGAGCACCGGGTGCTCCTGGATGACTTCTTCGAGCACGTCCCACACTTCAGGGCGTTCGCGCTCTATCATTTTCTTCGCACTCTTGATGGTCGTGGCGTATCCTTTTTCCTCGAGCTTGTTGAAGATGAACGGTTTGAACAGCTCGAGCGCCATCTTCTTCGGAAGGCCGCACTGATGCAGCTTCAGGTCGGGACCGACCACGATCACCGAACGGCCCGAGTAATCGACCCGCTTCCCGAGCAGGTTCTGACGGAACCGCCCCTGCTTGCCTTTCAGCATATCCGAGAGCGATTTGAGCGGACGCTTGTTGGGTCCGCGCAGGACCCTGCCGCGGCGGCCGTTGTCAAAGAGGGCGTCCACCGCCTCCTGCAACATGCGTTTCTCGTTCCTGATGATGACGGAAGGAGCCTTGAGCTCTTCCAGCCGGTGCAGCCGGTTGTTCCGGTTGATGACGCGGCGGTACAGGTCGTTCAGGTCCGACGTGGCGAACCGGCCGCCCTCGAGTGGCACCAGCGGGCGCAGCTCCGGCGGAATGACGGGGATCACGTCGAGGATCATCCATTCGGGCTTGTTGCCCGATTTGCGGAACGCCTCGATGACCTTGAGTCGCTTCGTCAGCTTCTTCTTCGTGGCCATGGACGTGGCCGTTTCGATCTTCTTGCGGATCTCCTCGGATTCTGCCTCGAGATCGATCGCCTTCAGCATCTCACGGATCGCCTCGGCGCCCATGCCGGCCTTGAATGCACTGGAGCCGTATTCCAGGTACGCCTTCCGGAACTTCTCCTCCGTCAGGAGCTCCTTCTGCTTGAGCGGCGTGTCCCCGCCGTCTACCACGACGTAGTTCTCGAAGTAGAGCACCTTTTCGAGCTGGCGGAGCGTCATGTCGAGAAGGGTGCCGATGCGGCTCGGCAGGCCCTTCAGGAACCAGATGTGGGCGACCGGCGACGAAAGTTCGATGTGGCCCATGCGCTCCCGGCGCACCTTGGACTGGATCACTTCCACGCCGCACTTGTCGCAGACAATGCCCCGGTGCTTCATGCGCTTGTACTTTCCGCAGAGGCATTCCCAGTCCTTGATGGGCCCGAAGATCTTTGCGCAGAACAATCCGTCGCGCTCCGGCTTGAACGACCGGTAGTTGATCGTCTCCGGCTTTTTCACCTCGCCGAAGGACCACTCTTTGATCCGCTCCGGAGACGCGATCTTTATTCTCATTGCATCAAAGCTGATGTCCTTCGGCTTGTCGAACAAGCTCATGACATCGGCTCTGGCCTTGCTTTCGGTTATCCGTTTCTCTTCCACTGTGAACCTCCTAGGAGAGGTGTTTCCCCTCATATCCTGGATCGACAATCAACCTGCCGGGGTGTGGCGACGCCGCTCCCCGGTATTACCGCGCTGACGAGATCTTCTCGAGCCCGATCACGCGCTCCTTCTCGTTCTTCCGCTCGATCAGCTCCACATCGAGGCAGAGGCTCTGGAGCTCCTTGATGAGCACGTAGAACGATTCGGGCAGGCCCGGCTCGAGGGTGTTCTCGCCCTTGACGATGGCCTCGTAGATCTTGGCACGGCCCGAGACGTCGTCGGATTTCACGGTCAGGAACTCCTGCAGGCAGTAGGCAGCACCGTATGCCTGGAGCGCCCAGACTTCCATTTCTCCCAGCCGCTGCCCGCCGAACTGCGCCTTGCCGCCCAGCGGCTGCTGGGTGACCAGCGAGTAGGGCCCGATGGAGCGGGCATGGAGCTTATCGTCGACCAGATGGTGCAGTTTGAGCATGTACATGTACCCGACCGTGACCGGCTTGTCGAAAGGCTCGCCGGTGCGACCGTCAAAGAGGAGCGACTGGCCGGTCACCGGAAGCTTTGCCTCCTTGAGCAGAGACCGGATGCGTTCCTCGGAGGCGCCGTCGAACACCGGCGTCGCGACATGCAGGCCGAGCGCCTTCGCGGCCCAGCCCAGGTGCGTTTCGAGGATCTGTCCCACGTTCATACGGGACGGCACGCCAAGCGGGTTCAGCACGATCTCGACCGGCGTCCCGTCGGGAAGGTAGGGCATATCCTCTTCCGGCACGATCCGGGAGACCACGCCCTTGTTCCCGTGGCGGCCGGCCATCTTATCGCCCACGGAAAGCTTGCGCTTCATGGCAACGTAGGCCTTGACCAGCTTTACCACGCCCGGCGGCAGGTCGTCGCCGCGTTTCAGCCTCCCGATTTTCTCGTCGTAGATGGACTCGAGGATGCCGATCTGGTTCTCGGAGCTGTCCAGGATCTCCTGGAGCTTCGCGGGGTAATCTTCGGACTCGACCTTGATCTTCGCGTAATCCTTTTCGGGAAGCTTGTCGAGCACCTCGACGCTAAGCTTCTTGCCCTTCGCCAGCTCCGTCTTGCCCGTCTTGGAGTTTACGACCTTATCGGCCGCGGTCTTGCCGATGAGCAGCCGCCTGATGCGTTTGTACCGGTCTTCCTTCTCGGCCTTTACCTCTTCGGCGTATTCCTTCTGGAGGCGCGCGATCTCTTCGCTCTCCTGCGTCTTGAGCCGCTCATTCTTGTCCTCGCCCTTGCGGGAAAAAACCTTGACGTCGATGACGGTCCCCTCGATGCCCGGAGGAGCGTAGAGCGAAGCGTCGCGCACGTCTCCCGCCTTCTCGCCGAAGATGGCGCGGAGCAGCTTTTCCTCGGGGGTGAGCTGCGTTTCACCCTTCGGCGTGACCTTGCCTATCAGGATGTCGCCGGGCATGACCTCGGCGCCGATGCGGATGATCCCGTTCTCGTCAAGGTTCCGGAGCGTCTCTTCGCCAAGGTTCGGGATGTCGCGCGTGATCTCCTCCTTGCCGAGCTTGGTGTCCCGCGCCTCGATCTCGAACTCTTCAATGTGGATCGAGGTGTACCGGTCTTCCTTCACCAGCCGCTCGCTGATGATGATAGCGTCTTCGTAGTTGTAGCCGCTCCAGGGCATGAACGCCACCAGCACGTTCTGGCCGAGCGCAAGTTCGCCGAGGTCGGTGGCCGGGCCGTCGGCAACCACCTGTCCCTTTTTCACCTTGTCTCCGATGCGCACGATCGGCTTCTGATTCATGCACGTGTTCTGGTTGGAGCGGTAGAACTTGGTCAGCGGATAGGTATCCACCACCGTTTTGCCCTTGGCGTCCTCTCCCTTGATAACGATCCGGGTGGAATCCACTGCCTCCACGATGCCGTCGCGTTTCACGGAAACGATGGCGCCCGAGTCGCGGGCGGCCACCCGCTCCATGCCGGTGCCGACCACGGGCGCCTGGGGCCTTAGAAGCGGAACTGCCTGCCGCTGCATGTTCGAGCCCATGAGCGCGCGGTTCGCATCGTCGTTCTCGAGGAACGGGATGAGCGCCGCCGAAACCGAAACGATCTGCTTCGGCGACACGTCCATGTACTCCACTTCCTCGGCGCCCACCAGCTTGAACTCACCGCCGACGCGCGCAGAAACGCTGTCCACCGCGATCTTGTCCCGCCCGTCGACCGGCGTGTTGGCCTGGGCGACGACGAAGTTCTCACCGTCCACGGCCGAAAGGTACTCGATAACGTCGGTCACCTTGGAGGCCTTGACCTCCCGGTAGGGCGCCTCGATGAACCCGTAGTCGTTGACACGCGCATAGGTAGCGAGCGAGACGATGAGGCCGATGTTCGGACCTTCCGGCGTTTCGATCGGGCAGATCCTGCCGTAGTGGGTCGTGTGCACATCGCGCACTTCGAAGCCCGCCCGTTCGCGGGTGAGCCCGCCGGGACCCAGGGCAGACAGCCTGCGCTTGTGCGTGATCTCGGCGAGGGGGTTCGTCTGGTCCATGAACTGCGAGAGCTGGCTGGAACCGAAAAATTCCTTGATGGCCGCGATCACGGGCTTGGGGTTGATGATGTCATGCGGCATGAGCGTGTCGACGTCCTGGAGGCTCATGCGCTCCTTGATGGCGCGCTCCATGCGCGCGAGGCCGACCCGGATCTGGTTCTCGAGCAGTTCTCCCACGGAACGCACCCTGCGGTTCCCGAGATGGTCTATGTCGTCCACTTCGCCCCTGCCGGTCCTGAGGTTCACCAGGTACCGGATGACCTCGACCACATCCTGGGCCGTCAGCGTCGTCTTCTCGATGGGGATGTCGAGCTTCAGCTTCTTGTTCAGCTTGAGCCTGCCCACGGACGAAAGGTCGTACCGCTTGGGATTGAAGAACATGCCCGAGAACAGGTTCCGCGCCATCTCGATCGTCGGCGGTTCGCCGGGGCGCATCTTCCGGTAGATCTCGAGCAGCGCCTCGTCGGAGGACGAAACCTTGTCGGCCAGCAGCGTATCGCGGATCGCGGCAATGACATGGATCCCGTCCATGTAGATCACTTCCATCTTCTCTATCTTCGAGGCCGCGACCTTGGTCAGGAACGCGTCGGTGATCTTCTCGTTCGCCGGGAGGAGCACTTCGCCGGTCTCGGGGTCGATGACATCGCGGAGCACGATGCGGTCGACCAGCTCCTCGCGGGGTATAGGTATCTCCGTAATGCCCGCCGACTCCATCCGCTTGATCGCGGCGCGCGTGATCTTGGCTCCCTCCTTCACGATCACTTCGCGGGTCGCTTTGTCGGTGATCGTATTCGGCGCCTTGAGCCCGGCCAGCACGTCAGCATGGATGCCTCGCGTGAATCCCTCCTTCTTGATCCTGATGTCCTCGATGGGGTAGTACATCCGGAGGAGATCCTCGTTCGAATAGCCAAACGACTTGAGAAGGATCGTCGCCGGGATCTTCCTGCGGCGGTCGATCCGCACGTAGACGATGTCCTTCACGTCGAATTCGAAATCCAGCCACGAACCGCGGTACGGGATGATCCTGGCGGAGTACAGGATCTTGCCGCTCGCGTGCGTCCGTCCCTTGTCGTGCGTGAAGAACGCGCCGGGAGACCGGTGCAGCTGGCTCACCACGACGCGCTCCGTTCCGTTGACGATAAAGGTCCCGGTCTCGGTCATGAGCGGGAGATCGCCGACATAGACCTCCTGCTCCTTGATATCCTTGACCCGTTTCGTGGCGGTCTGTTCATCCTTTTCGAAAAACACGAGGCGCGTCTTGATCTTGAGCGGCGCGGCGTAGGTGGCTCCCCGCTGCAGGCATTCCCAGAGGGTGTACTTCGGGTCGCCGAGCGAGTACCCGAGGTAGTCGACCATTGCGGTCTCGTTGAAGTCGTAAATGGGATAGACGCTCTTGAATGCCGCCTGCAGCCCGATGTCCTTGCGCTTGTCCGACGAGAGCTCCCTCTGGAGAAACAGATCGTAGGACCGCTTCTGGATCTCAATCAGGTCCGGAATCTCGAGGATGGTGGGAATCCGTGAGAAATCCTTCCTCACCCGGGACAGTTCTCTTTTTTCTTTCGACATGTTCACACCCCTTTGCCGCTCCTAGTGACCGGCCTCGTATCGTATCTTCCTTGCGAATGCATCGGCACTTCGCGAATCAAAAAATGCTTCGGCAGCCCTTCCTGCAGGGACTACCCATAAACGCAAAAAGTCCTCTGCCCTCCGGACCGATTCCGGAGGGCAAGGACTTGACAGGTGAAGCTCTGGATGTGCTCTTATTTTACCTCGACCGTCGCACCCGCTTCGGTGAGCTTCTTCTTCATGGTCTCTGCTTCTTCCTTGGCCACACCGGTCTTCACCGGCTTCGGGGCGCCTTCCACGAGGTCTTTTGCTTCCTTCAGGCCGAGGCCGGTGAGCTCGCGCACGACCTTGATCACGTTGATCTTCTGTGCGCCTGCGCTCGCGAGGACCACGTCGAATGCCGTCTTTTCTTCCGCTGCTGCGGCGCCGGCCGGCGCTCCTGCGGCCGCAACGGCCACGGGCGCTGCCGCGGATACGCCCCACTTCTCTTCGAGCATCTTGCTCAGCTCTGCTGCTTCAAGAACGGTCAAGCCGCTCAGATCATCTACCAGTTTCGCTAAATCAGCCATGTTCCTTATCCTCCTGAATGAATAACCTTTTTAAAGTTCGCACCCGCGTCGCAGGTGCGTCTGTAAGACTTAACCCTTGTCTGCCTTTGCCTTCATGACCCTGGCGATCTGACCGGCCGGTGCTGCGAGCACGCCAACGATGCGCGATGCCGGCGCCTGGAGCAGGCCGACGATCTTTCCGCGAAGCGCATTGAGCGACGGCAGGCTGGCGAGCGCCATGACATCAGCCTGCTTGAGCAGCTTTCCGTCGAGTACGCCGACCTTGACTTCAAGTTTTGCCTGGATCTTGCGGAACTCGATCAACACCTTCGCCGGCGCGACCACGTCATCAAACCCGAGCGCAATGCCGACGGGCCCGACAAAATGGTCCTTGAGCGGCGCGAGACCCGTGCCTTCCGCGGCCTTGCGGGCCAGCGTGTTCTTGACCACACGGTATTCCACTTTGGACTGACGCAGCTTGGAGCGGAGCTCGGTTATCTGCTCCACGTTGATCCCGGCGTATCCGGTGATGATCGCCGTCTTCGCGCGGGAGAACTTCTCATGCAATTCGTCAATTGCCTCTTTTTTTTCGGTCTTATTCAACGCGTTCCTCCTTTCTTTCAAGAATCCCGATGACCAGCCCGGGGCTCCCGAAAGAAAGCAGCGTACGGACCTACTTATCTCTCTTTGTTTCCCGGGTCTCGGCAGGCCCTTCAGGGAAGGATTAAACCGGAGGAATCCGCGGTCTCCTCCGATGCCCGCTGTCTCGGACCGCACCCCGCGAAGGGGGGCCGACCTTTATGTGAGAAAGAGTGAATCTACTCCAGTTTTTCAACAAGGGCCGGGTCGATTTTGACCCCCGGTCCCATGGTGGTCGAGACCGTGGCGCTCCTGAGATATTTGCCCTTGCTCGATGATGGCTTCGCCTTCAGGATGGACTCCAGCACGGCCTTGGCGTTGTCCACGAGTTTGTTCTCGTCAAAGGACGCCTTGCCGACCGGCACATGGATGATGCCAGCCTTCTCCACCCGGTATTCCACCTTACCGGCCCTGATCTCCTTGATCGCTCTGGCAATGTCGAACGTAACGGTGCCCGTCTTGGGATTCGGCATGAGACCGCGGGGGCCGAGCACCTTGCCCAGCCTGCCCACGAGGCCCATGATGTCGGGAGTTGCGACGACGACATCAAAATCAGTCCAGCCTTCTTTCTGGATCTTGTCCGCCAGGTCCTCGGCTCCGGTATAATCGGCTCCTGCGTCCCTCGCCTCTTTTTCCTTTTCGCCCTTTGCGAAGACCAGGATCTTCACTTTCTTGCCGGTTCCATGGGGAAGCACGACCGTGCCCCGAACCATCTGGTCCGCCTGCTTCGGGTCGACCCCGAGCCGCACCGCAAGATCGACGGTCTCGTCGAACTTGGTCCGCGCGGTCTTCTTGGCGAGACCGATCGATTCCTCAACGCTGTAGAGCTTTGCCGGGTCCACCAGTGCTGCCGCTGCCTTGTACTTCTTGCCTGCCATGATTCCTCCTCGCGGTCCGAACGGCCGTTGTCGGCCTCCCGCAAACTGAACAGAAATAAAAGTGAAAATTGCGGTTTTTCAACCTTCAATCATTGTTTATTCTTAATTCTTCATTAATCGACAATCTCCAGCCCCATGCTCTTCGCCGAGCCTTCGATCATGCGCATGGCCGACTCGACGCTTGCGGCATTGAGGTCCGGGAGCTTGGTCTGCGCGATTTCCTTGATCTGCGCCCGGGTCACCTTGCCGACCTTGTCCTTGTTCGGAACGCCTGAACCCTTGACGATGCCGGCGGCCTTCTTGAGCAGCTCCGCGGCCGGAGGCGTCTTCGTGATGAAGGTAAAAGAACGGTCGGAATAGACGCTGATGATGACGGGGATGACCGTTTCCCCCATCTTCTGGGTCCTTGCGTTGAAGGCCTTGCAGAACTCCATGATATTAACGCCGTGCTGGCCCAATGCGGGGCCCACCGGCGGCGCGGGATTGGCCTTACCTGCCGGGACCTGAAGCTTGATTTTTGCTGTGATCTCTTTTGCCATCTCTGGACTCCTGTGAGTATTTTTCGCTGCCGAGGATCGCTCTCTCTGGCACTGTCCGTGGTATTACTTTGCTTCCTTTTCCCGCTCAACCTGCAGAAACTCGAGTTCGACCGGCGTCGAACGTCCGAAGATGCTGACCATCACGCGAAGCCTGCCGTGGGCCGGATTGACATCTTCCACCGTCCCGATGAAGCTGCTGAACGGCCCGTCGATCACGCGGACCCGGTCGCCCTTCTGGTATGCGTGCTTGGGCTGGGCCTGCGCGACGGCGCCCTCTTCCGCCTGCTTCAGAATGTTCTTGACCTCTTCGTCGCTGAGCGGCGTGGGGTTCGTACTGCCGCCGACGAAGCCGGTCACCTTGGGCGTGTCCTTCACGATATGCCAGGTATTGTCGTCCATCTCCATCTCGACCAGGATATAGCCGGGGAAAAATTTCCGCTGCGACTTGCGCTTTTTCCCGCCCTTGATGGACAGCACTTCCTCGGTCGGGACAAGGATCTGGCCGATCCTGGTCTGCATCCCGAGCTTGGTAACGCTCTCCTGGATGCTTGCCCTCACCTTGTTCTCGAAGCCCGCATATGTATGGACCACGTACCAGTTCATTGCCATATTTATCTTCTCATCTCATGACGACGCGGGTTATAAGATTTCCTGCCACGAGATCCGCGACCCACAAAAATACGGCGGAAATGAGCACCGTGACAATCACTACCCAGGTAGAGCCCATGACCTCTTTCCGCGTGGGAAACACGACCTTTTTGAGCTCCAATTTCACTTCCTGGAAAAAATCAGCGATCTTCTTGAACATCGACAGACCTCTTTCAGCGTCGTTTAGGGATAATGGCAGGCCAGGAGGGACTCGAACCCCCAGCAGCCGGATTTGGAGTCCGGAGCTCTACCATTAGAGCTACTGGCCTGTTTCCAGTTTACGCCTTGGTTTCCTTGTGCGTCGTGTGCTTCCGGCAGAAACGGCAGTACTTGTCCAGGTTCAGCTTGTCCGGCGTGTTGCGCTTGTTCTTGGTCGTTGAATAGTTCTTCCGCTTGCATTCGCCGCAAGCGAGCAGTACGATTTCCCGCATCTCTTATATCCTCGCTCTCAAATCATGATCACAGGGAAGACGGACGAACGCGGTTCGCCCCTTGCCCCTCGTTTCCCGTTACTCGATCACCTGGGTGATAACGCCTGCGCCGACGGTCCGGCCGCCCTCGCGGATCGCGAACCGAAGGCCCTGGTCCATCGCGATCGGCGTGATCAGCTCCACGCTGCAGGTCATGTTGTCGCCCGGCATCACCATCTC
>DATIZR010000015.1 GCA_035516965.1 Nitrospirota bacterium | reverse complement strand
CGAGCACTGCCCTGATGAAAGCCGGATCGCTCGTGCGGGAGTAGACGCTCTTGAGCACGGGCCGGAACCTGTCGATGAAGCCGGCCAGCTCGTGGAGGGTATCCGCGTCGTTGATCGAGATTCCGAGCGTGACTTCGTCATCCGAACGCAGACTCGTCTCGAGCGCTCCCGTGTTCGTCCCGTTGGAGCTGATGTTGACGCGGAACCCCTTTTCCCGGCATTCGCGAAACAGAGCGCCAAGAGCGGGATGGAGCGTCGGCTCGCCGCCGATGACGTCGATCGTCCTGACGCCGACCTGCCGCAGCCGGCCGAGCATCAGAGTGAATGCATCGGCTGACATGTCCTGCATCGGCCGCAGTGAGCGGTTGAAGCAGAAATCGCAGCTCCTGTTGCAGCGGAGCGTGGGATAGAGCTGGATATAATCGGGGCCTTGGCGCATGGTTTTCTCTACTGCTGTCATTCCCGCGAAAGCCGGAATCCAGCTCCTACAAATATCCTGGATGCCGGATCAAGTCCGGCATGACGTGAAAGGGGCTTCGCAAGTCGAGCTCTAGATTACGTAGTTTCTTCCTTCCTTTCTTATAAATCCCTCTTCACACAGTCGGACAAGGTTGCTCTCTATTCGCTCCGTGTCCATACCGGTCCTCTTCACAAGCCCCGCGACCGAGAGCGGTGACTCCTTTACCAGTGACTTCAGGATTGCGCCGCGCACCTGCCTGTTCGAGTTCTCGAAAGGGCTCTGCCGCGTGTAATGCACGCTCCTGCGGTTCGGGTTGATCTGTTCCCGTTTGAGCACGGACCCGTAGTCCATAAGTGCGTTGTACCAGCGCCGGGGGTCGTCCCGGTCCAGGGTCTGTTCCACGAGAGGAAGCAGTTCATCATCGTGGATGCCGTGGCGGTCCTGGAAAAACTCGTGGATATAGACGCGCCGAATATTGGTATCCATGAACACCACAGGCTTGTTGAAGGCAAAAGCCATGATCGCGCCTGCCGTGTACTTTCCGATGCCCGGCAGGCTGAGAAGGTTTTCGGGATCTTGCGGCAGCTTCCCGTTGTGTACGGTCATGACCTTTTCGGCGAGCGACCTGAGCGCCAGCGCCCTCCGGTTGTACCCCATGCCCGACCAGACGCCGAGCACTTCTGCCGTCGTTGCCCGGGCAAGCGCTCCAAAATCGGGGAAGGCCGATAGGAATTCCGCGTACTTCTCGATGACCCGGTCGACCTGGGTCTGCTGGAGCATAATCTCGGAGACCAGGATGCGGTAGGGGTTGATGCGACTCCGCCACGGGAGCTTGCGGCCCTGTCTCGCAAAGTGATCGAGCACCTTTCTCTGGAAGGAGCGGACTTGCGAAGGCGAGAGACGCTTTTGCCCGGCCCGTGATCGCGATTCGGCCGCTCTCTTCACCTGCTCCTCCGGAGCTCCTGCGCCAGAAGCAGCACGTAGACCGCGCCGAGCCCGCCGTCGTACTGCGGCGCGGTCACGTAGGCGATCAGGTCCTTGCGATACCGGCCTGACATCCGCTTCACGACAGCCTCCTTGAGACGCGCGCCTTTGGTAGAGCGTAAACCGCGGCCGTGGATGACCTTGACGCAGTGCAAGCTTTTCCGGAATGCCGTTCGCAGGAACTCGTCCAGTTCCTCCTCAGCCTGGGCCACCGTGCATCCGTGCAGGTCAATGCAGTCCTGGACCGCGAACCTGCCCTGGTGCAGGCTCGCGACGATGTCGGGCCGGAAGTCCCCGTGGGCCCAGGCAACATACTCCTGCGTCTGGGCCAGATCCAGGGGATGCTCGCCCTTCACGATCGCTTCGAGGCAGGCCATCGCGTCCCACACCTCGTCGCGCTGCTGGCGGGGCGCATGCGTGCGGGTGCGGTGTCCGCAGGCAAGGGTGCGGAAGGCCTCGATCTCGCGCACGCCGTCCATCTCGGCGCTGAACAATTCCTCGTCGGAATAGTCTTCCTTCCTCTTCGCGCGGACGGGGGCGGGCGCGGCTGCCGCCTCGGCAATCGCGATCTTCTTTTTGAGCTTCTCGAAGGGACGGCTGGCAAAATCCTTGCTGCTCATCGGGACCCTCTGTACTCGGCCGTCTGTGCGAGCGAAGCAATCTCGTTTTAAAGATTTTCGCTCATCGGCTGTCGGGTACTGCTTACACGATAATGCGAAGAAGAAATGGTGTCAATAGGGATGTTGAGACGGGGTGGTGAGAGGTTAAACAGCGCACCGACCACTGTGGAACGGACGAATTGTCAGCAGAGTTGCACTTTTCCAGATGTAATATGCGGTTGAACGACGAGTTGAGCCCCGCGTTTGCGCAGCGCGGGACTCGAACGACTTGTTAGTAGTGTCATTCGCCGTGCAAAATGCTTTTATAGCACGGGCTATCGTGAAGATTGCCAAGCTCTGAATCGGTTTTAATCTTGCCCCAGTTTGAATATCCGTTAGCTATAGCTTTTTGAAGCGAGAGGCAAGCTTCGTGTGTTTTATTGGCAAGTGCATAGGCGCAAGCCATATTGTAATGCGTGTTAGGAATCTTCTCCTTTAGCTCAATGGCCCTTTTGTAGTCGAATATGGCTAGCTCATATTTACCTTGCGCCTTTAAAGAATTACCACGGTTTGCGTATGATGCGTACACATACATTCCCTTTGGTTCCAGGTCAATCGCCTTGCTGAAATCCGCCACTGCTTGGTCATATTTACCTTTGGAATGGAAGGCGAGACCTCGTTGATTGTAAGCTGCAGTAAACTTTGAATCCAGCTCAATAGCCTTGCTACAATCCAAAATAGATCGGTCATATTCTTTTTTCGATAGATAGGCTGTGCCTCGCATGGCATAGGCCCTAGCTAGAGAATCATTCTTGGTGCTCGATTCTATACACTTGGAGAAATCAGCAATCGCTTCATCTATGTGCCCTTGCGATGCAAACGCATTGCCTCTGTTTGTATAGAGAGCACAGAGGAACAGGCGTTCAGGCTGAAGCTCAAGAGCTTTATTATATTCAGCTATGGCTTTGTCAAAGGACCCGCGGTGATAGTAGATCATCCCGAGGCTTATATTTGCCGGATAAAGTTTACTATTCAATTCGAGCGCTTTTGTTAAATCTGCAAATGCTTTTTCGGAGTCACCTTTTTGCTCGTAAGCACGACCGCGATAATAATATGCGTGCGCCTGAGTGTCTTTCGAATCGGTATTGCGAAGTTCAGTGGTGCATGCTTCGACTGTCTGATCATATTTACCGTTCTTAAATAAATCTTCGCAATAGTTGATTTCAGCGTTTACAGACGATATAAGTGCAAGATTGATGGTTAATAAAGCCGTTGTAAAAAACAATCGCTTCACTTATGCTCCTTTGACTATCATGACAATTGAGAAACTAACAAGATATTATCTCTACAGCCTCTGCTATATACCTGTATATGGCCTCATCTAGGGATATATGGTTTCATATATCGGTAGATGAGAGCCGCATATATACGTGTATATAATTTCGTATTGTCACGGATTGTCTGGTTTCATCTACCTGTATATTCATTTTCAATCTTTTGGTCGGCTAGAGTGAAGCGAAGCTCGACATCTTTCTCACTTGGTCCTCTCTGCCGCTCGTCGGCTTTCACAAAAGATGCTCCGGCCGACTTAGGCGATGGTGCTCTCTTTCCAGGTGAAACATACTTGTCATCCCAACATGAGAACTGAACACCTTCGGGAAGTAGCTGACACTATTTTCCAACCCCACGATGATATAACAGTTGCGTATAAGAATCAAGCGCGGTCCGTTCTTTCAAAAAAAGCCCATGCAGGATGTCCTGCATGGGCTGTCACGAGAAAAAGATCAGAGCGGGTCGTAAGCCGAGTTCTGTTCCCCGGTCTCCCGGGGCAGTGATCATTTATCTGGGCCCCCGATTGCTCGAAGGCACGAGCGGCCTACCCGGAAGTCTCGGACGGGCAGTCCTTACTCCCGGTTTCCCGGGAGACGCTTCCCTATGTGGCCTTGCTCCAGGCGGGGTTTTCCAAGCACTCCGGTCACCCGGGAGTCTGGTGGGCTCTTACCCCACCGTTTCACCCTTGCCTCTTGCGAGGCGGTCTTCTTTTCTGTGGCACTCTCCATGGGGTCGCCCCCTGTCCCGTTTCGGGACCGCCTTGCCCTGCGGAGCTCGGACTTTCCTCCCCCCGTTGCCGGGGAGCGATCACCTGACCCGCTCTGAAATCAAAGAACAATTGAAAAATGAAAAATGATACGCCGTGAATTTCCGGTTTCGAAACTTCAATGCCTTACTTTTCAATTTTCATTTTTTTCGTCAATAGCCCGGTTGGCCAGGGCGTCAGCTTCCCTGTTCATCTCGCGCGGTATGTATTGTACCTCAACGCTGCCGATCTGCTCAATCAGCTTCTTGACCTTGAGAAACAGCGGCTTCAGTCCCTCGTTCTTCACCCGGTACTGGCCGTTCAGCTGCTTCACGAGGAGCTCGGAATCCGCGAGCAGGCGCACCTTCGATGCCCCCTGCCGGACCGCATATTCCAACCCGATGATGGCCGCCGTATACTCGGCAATGTTGTTCGTCGTCCGGCCGAGGTACCGGGCGATCCCCTCCCGCGGCGCGCCGTCCTGCAGGATGTAGATGCCGGCGCCGGCCTCTCCGGGATTATTGCGTGACGCGCCGTCACTGTAGATGGTCAGCTCCGGCCCCTGCTGGTTGACTCCGGTCACGTTCACCTCATCCTTTATAGTACAAGATCCTTCCACAGTGGGGGCAGGTGATCACGCTCTCATTCTTCTTGACATTAACGAACACCTGCGGGGGGATGCTCATATAGCAGCCGGAGCATGCCTCTCCCCGCGCCTCCGCCAGGGCCATGCCCGCCTTGGATACGAGCAGCTTCTGGTACTGCGCGACGAGGCGCTGGTCGATGAGCGCGGCCGATTCCTGGCGCTGCTGGAGCGCCGCCTTCAATTCCTCTTCGACGCCGGCAAAGGCCGCTTCCTGCTCCTTCTGTTCCGCGGCGATCGCGGCTTCCTCTTCCCGGGACCGGGTCTCGGCCGAAGTGATCGCCGAAGCCGCCGCGTCGATCTTTTCCATGAGCACGAGGATCTCATCCTCGATTGCCTTGTTCTCCTTCTCGGCCGCCTCGATCTCCTTCAGCATGGCCTGATACTCCTTGTTGGTCTTGATCTCCGACGAGCGCGTCTTGAGCTTTTCAACCTTCTGGCTGCCGGCCTCGAGGTCCTGATCCCGGTCCCGTTTGTTCTTCTGCGCGGCCTGGAGCCCCTCCCGGGTCCTGTCCAGTTCCTCCTTATTCTGTGTTCGCCGGTGCTCGAATGATGCCAGTACTTCCGGAAAGCGCTTCCGTTTTTCCGTGAGCGCCCTGATCCTGAGGTCCATCTCCTGAAGCTCTATCAGCATTCCCAATTGTTGTTCCATCCCGCCTCCAAAATAAAAAATGCGCCTTGCGGCGCATCTTTACTGATTCCTTGTTCCCCTCGTGTGTGCAGATTCAATATGCGGCATGCCGTTCACCCCGTTCGCTCCCGGGGTTCGCCCCGGAGGCAGCACTCTGTGCTGAGATGGTGGGCCCACCAGGACTCGAACCTGGGACCAACCGGTTATGAGCCGGTAGCTCTACCAGCTGAGCTATGGGCCCTGCTGTATGCATGAAACGTGGAATGGGAGAATGCACCCAGGCGGAAACCCCTTCACCGAGTCTGCATTCTTGCTTGTGATTGTCTATTCCCGTATTTCCGGAATGTCGAGCGCACATCTTGACATAAAGCCTGCGAAAAGTCAAGGCGCGGCTCTTACTCCATGAAGCTCTTGAGCTGCTTGCTCCGGCTCGGATGGCGGAGCTTCCTGAGCGCCTTCGCCTCGATCTGGCGGATGCGTTCGCGCGTCACGTCGAACTCCTGCCCCACTTCCTCGAGCGTATGGTCCGTCTGCTCGCCGATGCCGAACCTCCAGCGCAGCACCTTTTCCTCCCGGTCGGTCAGGGTGTTCAGTACCTTCCTGACCTGCAGATGCAGGTTCTTGCGAATCGCGGACTCGAGCGGCGACGCCACCTTCTTATCCTCGATGAAGTCGCCCAGATGGCTGTCCTCTTCTTCGCCGATGGGCGTTTCGAGCGAGATCGGCTCCTTCGCGATCTTCATGATCTTCCGGACCTTCTCCACGGGAAGCTTCATCGTAGACGCGATCTCCTCGGTGGTCGGTTCCCGGCCGAGGTCCTGAACGAGCCCGCGGGACGTCCGGATGAGCTTGTTCATCGTCTCGATCATGTGGACCGGGATGCGGATGGTGCGAGCCTGGTCAGCGATGGCCCGGGTGATGGCCTGCCTGATCCACCAGGTGGCGTAGGTGCTGAACTTGTAGCCGCGCTGCCACTCGAACTTGTCCACTGCCTTCATGAGGCCTATGTTGCCTTCCTGGATCAGGTCGAGGAACTGGAGGCCGCGGTTGGTGTATTTCTTGGCGATGGACACGACGAGCCGCAGGTTCGCTTCGACCAGTTCGCTCTTCGCGTACTTTGCCCGCTCCTCTGCCCGCTCATAGGCGCGGAGCGCCTTCTTGAGCTCTTCAGCAGCGACTCCGCAGTCCGCCTCGATCTTTTTGACCCGCTTGACCGCGTTCCGGTAGATTTTTTCCATGCCCAGGAGCGCTTCCTGCTTTATCTCGAGCCGCCGGGCCGCGTTCTTGAGTTCCCGCTCCCCCTGCCGCATTTTTTTGAAGACGTCTTTGAGTTCCGCGACCGTCAGGCCCGACTTCCGCTCCAGGCCGTGGATCTCCCGTTCGGACAGATTGATCTCGCTCACCATCTCGCGCAGCTTCATGACCAGCCGGTCGGTCTGGCGGCAATGGATGTTCAGCGCTTCCAGCTTGTCGAACAGCGCGAAGCGCGCCGTCTGGATCTTTTCCCGCAGGTTTTTTTTGCGCGCCTCGCTGCAGCGGCTGCTCATGACATGGTTGATCAGCGTGGCCAGCTCCTTGCTGTGGCGGTCGATTTCGGCAATGAGCTTGATCACGCGGGCATGGAGCTCTTCCTCGTTCTGGCTCTGGAGGTCCTCAAAATCATCGTCACCGGCGTGCACGATCTCGTTGATGCTGATCTTCCCCTTGCGCAGCTTATCGCCGAGATCCCGCACGTCCTGGAGGGCAAAGGGCAGGTTATACAGGATCTGCGCCGCATCCCGCTTTCCCTCCTCGATCCGTTTCGCGATCGCGACCTCGCCTTCCTTGGACAGCAGCGGAACGGTCCCCATCTCCTTCAGGTAGAGCCTGACGGGATCGTCCGTCTTGCCGAGCCCGACCTCGACCTCCTCCTCTTCGGCCTCCTCTTCAGCCGCTTCCTCGAGGCTGGCCTCTTCATGCTCGCCGCCCTCTTCCAGCTCCTCCTCGGCCGGCTGGCGGACCTTGCCGTCGTTCCGGGAGTCGGTCATGTCGATGTCGATTTCGCCGTCTCCGAACAGGGAAATGATGCTGTCGAGCTGCTCCGTCGAGACGTCCTCATGAGGAATCGCATCGGAGGACTCTTCATAAGGCACATAATTATTGCGATCTTTGGCCGCTGGTGCCTGTTTTTTCGGATCTTCTGCCTTGCCCCGCTTTGACATTCTTTGGTGCTCCTTCTAAGTGTACTTCAGGATCTGACGATCATCGGTCCCTTCTTTCGACCGGTTCTTTCGTTCAGGCCGTTCTGTCGCCGGAAAGTCCTTTTCCCCTTTGCCGGGCCATCTCGTTCTGCTCTTTCAGGAGCCGGGCCAGTTCAGCCCTGTCGTCCTGCTCTTCGGCCTGCTTGATCGCGCCGAGGAGCGCTTTCATCCGCCGGGAGTGGTTGTGCCGCTTGATTACATCGACGCAGTCGTCACAGTGCTTCTCCGGGTCCTCGTAGTCCATATCCAGGACGGAGTAATGTGAGATCACATGGTTCAGCTCATCATCCCCGTCCACCAGCAATGCCCGGGACTCCAGCCTGCCCTTCGCCCACAGAACCTCGAAGATACGTTTTGCCGCACGCTGCAGCAGGGGGTCGGTAAAATCAGCGGGCTGTATGCGCTCCGCCAGCCTGCGCGCCATGTTTTCATCCTTGAGCATCAGGTGGATCAGTATCTCTTCGGCCCTGGGGCGCTGGCCTCGGACGGGTGCCGCGGCCTTGTCCTTCCCGGCATGGTGCTGGCCTCTTGACTGCTTCGGCATTTCCTGCCGGAGAACGGCCTCATCAAGGTCAAGGGCCTCCGCCGTCCTTTTCAGGTAGTGATCCCGTTCGATCCCGCTGGGCAGCTTGGCGATGAACCCGAGCATCTCGCCGGCCCTTTCCACCTTCTCATCGATCGATGCCGAGGACCCGTCCTTGATCACCTGGGCAAGAACGAAGTCCATGAACTTCACCGACTCGCGCAGCCGGGCGGAGAAGGCGTCGGCGCCCCGCTTCTGCAGGAACGTGTCCGGATCATCGTTGTCCGGCAGCGAGACCACATTCACCTTCATCCCGCTTGCGACAAAGAGGTCGAACCCCCGCAGGGAAGCCCGGACTCCCGCGGGGTCGGGGTCGAAGATCAGCACCAGTTTGTCCGCGAACCGCCGCAGAAGCCGGAGATGGCCTTCCGTGAGCGCCGTGCCGAGCGTTGCGACCGCGTTCCGGATGCCGTACTGATGGCAGGCGATCGCGTCGAGGTACCCCTCGACGATGATGAAATAGCCGAGTTTGCGGCCCTGTTCCTTGGCCGCGTCCAGGCAGTACAGCGTATTGCTCTTGCTGTAGAGCGGCGTCTCCGAGGAATTCAGGTATTTGGGCAGGGCATCGTCCATGACCCTGCCGCCGAAGGCGATCACGCTGCCCGCAATGTCCCGGATCGGGAAGATGATCCTTCCCCGGAACCGGTCGTAATGCCCCTCACCCTCGCTCCGCTTGACCACGAGCCCGGCACGTTCAATCTGTCCGGGCTGATAGCCCCGCTGCCTCAGATATCTGAGCAGGCCGTCCCATTCATTCCGCGCGAAACCCAGACCGAACTCCTTCACGATCTGATCGCTTACACCCCGTTTATTCACGTAGGCGCGAGCGGCACTCCCCGTGGACCCCGCGAGCTCTTTCTGGAAATAGGCGGCTGCCTCGGCAACGATCGTAAGAAGCGCCGCCCGTTCCTCGGACGATTTCTTGTCGGAGCTCCGCGACCTGCTTTCCGCCGGCAGGGAAATGCCCACCCGGTCGGCCAGCTTTCGTACCGCTTCGGGAAAGTTCAGGCCTTCCTGCAGTTCCAGGAACTTAAATGCGTCTCCGCCGGCGCCGCACCCGAAACAGTGAAAGATCTGTTTGTCGGGATTCACCGAGAACGAGGGGGTCTTCTCCGCGTGAAACGGACAGAGCCCGGTGTGGTTCTTCCCCGTTTTTTTGTGGGACACATATCCCGAAACAAGATCAACGATGTCGATGCTGTCCCTGACCCGGCTTATGATATCATCGGAAAACACGTTATTTTTTCAATTCTGCGATCGTTACTCCCGCCCCGCCCTCGGCCGGTTCGCCCGGCCGGGTGGCTGCGATCAGCGGGTGGTTTTTTAAAAATTCCGCTACCGCGGTTTTAAGCGCCCCGGTCCCCAGTCCATGGATGATGGTGACGACCGTGACCTGATGAAGACCTGCCCGGTCAATGAACCGGTCCACTTCCGCCAGTCCCTCGGGAACCCTGAGCCCGATGATATTCAGCCGGTCTGCAGTTCCTTCTTCCTCATGGAGTTCGGCGTTCCATCCGGGCGCCGGCAGAACAGGCCGTTCCCCACGCGCGCCAACCAGGGGGACGACTTCCGTCGACGGGATCCTGATCTTCTTCGCGCCCACCTCCAGGTCAAGGATACCCCCGTGCCATGCGACAACGGTCCCGGTCTTATTCAATCTCTCGATACGAACAATCTCGCCGACATGAAAATCCCGGGGGTCAAGGGTTCGCCCGGTCTGTTCTGCATGGGCCGCGGGCTCGAGCCTGCCGCTCAGCGCCTCCACGTCTCCGCTTGTTTTTTTAATGTCTGTACGGTCAAGCACAGCGATGCGGGAAAGTTCCCTGAGCTTTTGCCGCAGCGCTGAAAGGACGTCCCGGGCCTCGGTCCTGGCCTTTGCTTTCACGTCGCGGGCTTCATCCCGCGCAGCCCGGAGCGCGTCCACTGCCTCCGTGCGCTCCCGCTTCGCCGCGACGAGCTCCTGCTCGAGCGAAAGGCGCTCCGCAGCGACGACTCGTGAATCTTCTTCGACCTGCCGGAGCAATTGGTCGAGGCTCACGTCATCCTCACTGATCCTCGACCGGGCATTCCGGATCACTTCCGCCGGAATGCCCATCCGTGATGCCATGTCCAATCCGTAACTTCTGCCCGGTCTCCCCGCGATCAGCCGGTAGGTCGGCGTGAGCGACTGCGGATCGAATTCCATGGCTGCGTTCACGGCGCCGCTCGTTCGGGATCCGAACAGTTTCAGGGCATTCTGATGGGTGGTGACAATGGTTACGCACCCCCGCTCGAGCAGGTCTTCAAGAACCGCCGCACCAAGCCCGGCTCCTTCGCCGGGTTCAGTGCCGGACCCCAGTTCGTCGAGGAGCACCAGCGAGTTCTCGTCCGCCTCCCGCAGAATCTCTGCGATCCTGCTCACGTGCGAAGAAAACGTGCTCAGGTCCTGTTCAAGGCTCTGGTCGTCTCCAATATCAGCGAAGACCGAAGCGAAGCAGGGAACTTCGCTCCCCTCTGCCCCGGTGATGGGAATCCCCGACTGGGCCATGAGACACAACAGCCCCGCGGTCTTGAGGACAACGGTCTTGCCGCCTGCATTCGGTCCACTCAGGATAAGCGCCCGTTGCCCGCTGGCAAGAAGAATGTCGTTCGGCGTGATCCCCGAATGTCCGGCCTGGGCCTTGTACTTCGCCACGAGCAGCGGATGTCTCGCAGACCGCAGGCGGATGCTCCCGTCTGCTGACAGGCCCGGCACGGTGGCATCATACTCCAGCCCGAACCGGGCACGGGCGTAAACGGCATCGATGTATGCGAGAGCGTCGATCATCCGACGGACCGCATCGGATTCACGGGACAGGAGCGAAGTGAGCACCCGTAAAATACGCTCCACCTCTTCCCGCTCCTCCATACGCAGCTCGGCAAGCCGGTTGTTCTGCTCAAGGATATCGAGCGGCTCCACAAAGAGGGTTGCCCGTGACCCGGATTGCCCGTGCACCACGCCGGAGAGGCCCTGCCTGAAATTCGGCTTGAGCGGCAGCACATACCGATCATCGCGGAGCGTGATCACCGGTTCCTGGATGACCTTTTGAAGACTGCTGTCCTGCAGGATCCCGTGCATCCGGTCCAGAATGCTCTCCCGCATGCGCAGGATCTGTCTGCGGATTTTCCGGAGCTCCGGACTCGCTGAATCCCTGACTTCCGCCTTATCATCTATGGCGCCAAGGATGGCCTCCTCGATCTCCTTCTGGGGCCGGATTTCGGAGGCTTTAGCAGCCAGAAGCGGGGCCGGGCATGCTTCCTGCGCGCCCTTTCCTTCGAACCGCTGAAAAAACTTCCTGACCCGTCTGCCCGAGCCAAGCGTACGAGCCAGGTTCAGCAGTTCGGCGGGAGACAGCATGCTGTTACTGATGCCGAGCTTCGTCACTGCCTGCCCTGTTTCGGGTATCCCGTCGAGCGGCGGTTTTTCCCCGAGCAGCAGGATCGCGATAAACTCCCTGGTCTCGGAGAGCAGTGCGGCGGCGACGTGTCCGTCCGGCGTTGGATGGAGCCTCCGGACCACGATCCTTCCAGCCTCGGATGCCGCATAGGATGCAACCAGACTTTTTACCTTCTCATACTCAAGGACCTTCAGGGCATGTTCGTTCATTGTGCCGAATCAGTTCTGCCGCCTGACGCGCTTGAAGCCGGAGAAATCAACCACCGAAAGCGGCGCACGCTTCTCGAGAACATCCAGCAGCAGGTTCAGGCCAAGCGTGTCGCTCGAAATATGTCCGGCAATCACCACACGCAGATGATGTTTTTCGGCTTCCTTCCGGTGGTCCTCGGACATATGCATCCCGACGACCGTGCCGACACCCGACTGGACAAGTTTCCCGATCGTATCCTTCGAGCCCGACGTTCCGCCGGTCATGTCAACGAAGATCTTCCCGGTCCGCTGATCGTCCGAACCGAACAGGATGCGTGGTCCGGCATTGTTCCTGATCGCCTCCTGGTACTCGGGAATTTTCCGGAGCAGCGTGACAACGTCTTTCAGCCGGGCGGGAGACTCCCGGTCGAAGAGCGCTTGGAGGTAACGGGCGACCATGTTATCGGCAGGCGTATGCATGCAGAGGAGGGGGATATCGAGGAGACGAGCCGCATCAACGGGCCGTGTGTGATTCACGGGGAGAAGGCTCCGTTCGACCTCTTTCATTCTGCCGCTGAGCTGCCCTTCTGCAACATTGATGGGCACACCGACACCATGCAGAATGTCGGCCTGCATCTTCATCACTTCATAAAAGTTGGCGTAGGCACGCCCTTCGGGATGATGCGCGATGACAAAATCAATATGCCGGCCCTTCGCGATCAAACGCTCGGCGAGCAGGAGTTCGGGCGTTTCCACATCGATTCCGACGAGCGCCGCGGACACGTCTCGATCGGGGTCCCCATACAGCATCCTGCTGTCCGCATAGGGGTTCGTCAATTTTTCAAGGTCGAACGCGGTCTTGTCATCGGGCTTCAGTTCTTCGTAGGCCCTGCGTATTTCCTGCAATTCCGCTTCAACAACGGATCTGCCGCGGGGATCGGCATCAATGCCCGCCTGTATTGCCGATTCGTAGAACTCCCTTAGCTTCACGGAACGGATACTCCTAAATAAATCAGGGGGCCCCGGTATTCATGGCCCCCTGTTCAGCCCATCCGTAAAATATCATGCGCACTCACACGAAGCTGACGATTACCCCAACGCATGCTTCACCAGCTCACTCACGAGCTTCCCATCCGCACGGCCGCCAATCATGGGGATAAGCGCTTTCATGACCTTGCCCATGTCCTTGGGTCCCTGGGCACCGGTCCCGGCAACAGCTTCACGGACCATTGCCTCCACTTCTTCACGGGACAGCTGTTTGGGAAGATAGGCTTCGAGAATCGAAACTTCCTCCGTCTCTTTCTCGACGAGGTCCTGTCTGCCTCCCCTGGCAAACTGTTCGATCGAATCCCTCCGCTGCTTGATGAGCGATCGCACGGTCTCGACCACCTCATCTTCCGTTAGAGGCCTCCGCTTGTCTATCTGTTTGTTCTTCAGGGCAGCGTTCAGCATCCGCAGCGTCGATACCTTATTTTTAGCGCCGGATTTGAGGGCGCCCTTCACATCCGCATCGATGCTGTCCCGTAGTCCCATTCTGCCCCTCTCCGTTTTTCAGGCTGCCTGCATCCGGTAGCTCGAGCCCGGCTCAGTTTTGCCTGAAAATGCGGGCGCTCTTGGCCGCTTTCTTTTTCGCGGCCAATGCCTTTTTCTTTCGTTTTACGCTTGGTTTCTCGTAATGTTCTCTTTTTTTTACCTCCGACAGCACGCCTTCCTTCTCTATACTTTTCTTGAATCTCCGGAGTGCGGCCTCGAACGGCTCGTTTTCACGTAATCGGATGCTCGGCAACCTCGCTACACCCCCCTCCAAACTGTATCTTTCTGTTTTTAAATAGTTTTTACCTATAATAAAACAATACCGCCGAGGGACCTTGGTCCGCCAGCCAATAAAGATACATATTTTTTAAAATTAACAACTCCCCCCTTGAAAGTCAAGAGAAATATTATTTACATTTTCAATTTGTTGTGCCCAGGAGCATCCCGAAATGCTGCGACTCCCTCGACGCTCCGTGTCAACTCCGGTAGGCGGCGTTGATCTTGATATACTCGTAAGACAGATCACAGGTCCATACGACCGCAGATCCTTTGCCTTTGTGAAGGTCGATCACGATCTGCACTTCCCGCTGTTTCAGTGCCAACGCTGCTTCCCGCTCGGCATGCTTCCCCTGACCCAAACCCTTTTCGACAAGCTTTGCCTTGCCGACGAAGATATCCGTCCGCGCCTCGTCCATCTCGATGCCGGAATGACCCAACGCGGCCATGATCCTGCCCCAGTTCGCATCTTCTCCGAAGAGCGCCGTCTTGACAAGGCTGGAGTTTGCAATCGCCATCGCGGCCCGCTTCGCCTCAACGGGATTCTTTGCATTCCGCACATCAATCTCGACGAATTTCGTGGCCCCTTCGCCGTCCCGTACCACTTGACGCGCCAGGGACCGCGCAACCGTATCCAGGCAGGCCTGGAACTTTTTCGAGTCCTTGCTGCCCGGCCCCGGTCTCCTATTTCCCGCGGCGCCGTTCGCCATGCAAAGGACCATGTCGTTCGTGCTCGTCTCGCCATCTACCGATATCATATTGAAAGATCTGTCCGTCGATGCAATCAGCGTCTTTTTCAGCATGGCGGACGAGATGTTCGTGTCGGTCACGATGAAACAGAGCATGGTGGCCATATTCGGCTGGATCATGCCCGATCCCTTCGCGATGCCGGCAACGGTAATCGTCTTGCCTCCGATCTCTTCCTGGACCACCGAGAACTTGGGATACATGTCCGTGGTCATGATTGCCTCGCATGCCTGCTCCCAGCCCGCTGCCGACAACAATCCGACGGCTGTCGCGATGCCCGTCGCTATCTTCGGCATGGGCAGGAATTCGCCGATCACGCCTGTCGATGCAACATAAACGAAATCCGGCTTGACGCCCAGTTCTTTCGCAGCGGTCTCCGCCGTTTCTCGGGCATCGGCCATTCCGCGCTTTCCGGTGCAGGCATTGGCGCACCCGCTGTTGGCAATGATGACCTGTCCCTTGCCCGATTTTATCTTTGTTGAATTCTGGAGAATGCATGCCGCTTTCACCCGGTTCTTGGTAAACACTCCGGCAACAGCGGCTTCCCGGTCGGAGCAAATGATGGCAAGATCTTTCTTATCGGTCTTCTTGATCCCGCAATGGATGCCCCATACCTTAAACCCGGTCACTGAAAAGTTCTTGGTGTCGAGAACTCTCATTCTTCATCCCCTATGAGCAGTAGTTTGATTTCCATCACGGGAATAGCCCCGCGAAGGCAAGCCCTTCGACCTCGTCGAAACCCATCATAAGATTCATATTCTGCACAGCCTGTCCGGATGCCCCCTTGACGAGATTGTCGATCGCTGTGACAATAACGGCCCGGCCCGTTCGCGGGTCAGCAAAGACGCCGACATCGCAAAAGTTCGAGCCGCGCACCGCGTTCACGTTGGGAAACTGACCCGGTGCAAGCAAGCGCACGAACGGCTTGTCCTTATAGAACTCCTGGTAGGTGCGGTGCAGCGATGCAGTATCGGTCTGCGCCGCCGTCAGGGTTGCATAGATCGTGGTCAGGATGCCCCGGTTCATCGGCACCAGATGCGGGGTAAAATTCACCGTCACCCGCTCTGTTGCAAGTCTCGCAAGCTCCTGTTCGATCTCCGGTGTGTGGCGGTGCGTCCCGATCTTGTACGCCATGAACGCTTCGTTCGCCTCGGGAAAGTGATAGGGGAGGCCCGGGCTGCGGCCGGCTCCGGTCACACCCGACTTAGAGTCGATGATGATCGTCCTGTGGTCGATCGCCTTCCGATCCATGAGCGGCGCGAGCCCCAGAACAGCGCCGGTCGGGTAACACCCGGGGTTCGCGATGAGCGAGGCCTTTCGGATCGCATCGGCGTGGAGCTCCGGCAGTCCGTACACGGCGGTCTTGAGCAGGTCCGGGTACTGGTGGGAGTGCTCGTACCACTTCTCGTAAAGCGCCGGGTCGCTGAGACGGTAGTCGGCCGACAGGTCGACTACTTTCTTTCCGAGTTTGTGGAACCGGAAGGCGGCCTCCTGCGCAGTAACGTGCGGGAGGGCAAGGAAGACAAAATCCGTCTTCTTCGCAATCGCATCCGGGTCGAGCGGCTCACAGACGAGATCGGTCAACTTGGCAAGGTGGGGAAAAATCGCGGTGATCGGCTTTCCCGCTGACTTCTCCGAGGTCACCGCCGCGACCGTGACATGCGCATGATGGAGCAGGATCCGGAACAGCTCACCGCCGGTATAACCGCTGGAGCCCACAATCGCAATTCTTAGTTTTCCAGGATTGCTCATAATTCAACCCGCGATAATGATATGCAGAACACGCACTGACAGACAAAATAAAAGGGAAGGCATCTCTACCTTCCCTTCTTCCCAATACAATCTGACCCGATGAACCAGAAAACAGATGACAGGTATTTGATCCCTTATCTCTTTGAGAACTGGAACCGGGCGCGGGCGCCTTTCTGGCCGTACTTCTTTCGCTCTTTGGCCCTCGGGTCCCTGGTCAGGAGGCCTTCCTTGCGGAGCTTGCCGCGTGATTCCGCGTCGATCGCCAGAAGAGCCTTCGATATACCGTGCCTGATGGCTCCCGCCTGGCCGGAATTTCCGCCCCCCAGAACGCTCACGAGCACGTCGAATTTATCCTGAGTGCCGGTGACCTCGAAGGGTTGACGAATGATCATCTTCAGCACGTCCCTGCCGAAATAATCATCCATCGACTTCTCATTGATCGTAATCTTGCCCGATCCGGGCATCATCCACACCCGGGCGATGGAATTCTTTCTCTTCCCTGTTGCATAATATCTGGAAATCGTTGCCGCTGCCATCAAACCCTCCTCGGTATCTCTATCTCTCTCTGGCTCTTATTTCACTTTCATTTCGACCGGCTGCTGCGCTGCATGCGGATGCTGCTCTCCTGCATATACTTTCAGCTTGCTCAGCATCTGCTTGCCAAGCCTGGTCTTCGGAAGCATGCCTTCTATGGCCATTTTGATCACCTGTTCAGGCTTCGTCTTCATGAGCGTGCCCGCGGTGACCGACTTGAGTCCCCCGGGATACCCCGAGTGACTGTAGTAGACTTTCTGGTCAAGCTTCTTGCCGGTGAGATGCACCTTGTCAGCGTTCACCACGATCACGAAATCTCCCGTATCGACATGCTTCGTGTAGACAGGCTTGGTCTTGCCTTTGAGCACGGACGCAACCGCTGAGGCAAGCCTTCCGAGTGTCTTGCCGTTTGCATCGACGAGATGCCACGCTCTCTTAATATCTTCCTCTTTTGCCGAATAGGTTCCCATGATACCCGCCTTGCTTAAGTAAGATTTATAGCCGCATATTGATTTTTGCACGAGAAAAAAAACGATTTAAGAACCGCGAATATAAACAATTTCATCCATTTTGTCAAGGATTTTATATGGAATGAGTTTGGAGTCGACGGAGGGGGTTATTATCACGGGAAGGGAAAATTAATTTCTTACAATAAATCAAAACGATACGCCCCCGGTATCATTTGAGAGCCCCTGAACAACAGAAAAGGCGGTGAGTAATCACCGCCTTTTTGCATTGCTGGTGAGGGCGGGGCTGCCGAGGCAGCCCCGCTGTTTTTTCCCTGGCCGCGGGGTACGCCGCGGAGAGCCTTACGCCTTGACCGCGGCTTCCTTCTTCTCCCGAAGCGCCGACGGCGCCGATACCACGAAGCCCATCGCCGTGCCCAGAAGGCCGCCCACCACGATGCTCACCGCCGCCGCGCAGGCGATGCCCACCGCGATGCCCATCACGATGACCGCGCGTACGATGAGCGTCGGCTCTACGGCTCCGCCGCTCAGCTTCTGGAGCAGGATCAGCGTCCCGTAGCTCCCGAAGTAGAAACCCGGAACGATCCCCAGCACCAGAAACACCAACCCGCCTATCGTTGCCCCGATCTTCATGCCCGCCTTTACCGTCTCGTTCTTCATGACCAATCTCCTTTCAGCCTCAGCTTTTTATTGAAGTGTATGCTCCGTAAGATTATCGGGACCGCTGCAATGCTCCTTTGCATCCCTATCTGTTCGCCGCCTTTGCCTCTTCGCCTTCATGGACCCCTGCTTCGAGCACCCTGCCGACCAGCCAGCCGATCGTCGACGTTGCGGTCACGATCACGATCCCGGCCACGAGCACGCCCACCAGCATGGAGGCCAGCACGATGGTCCGGGACAGGAGCCCGGGCTGGAGCGGAAGTCCGAAGATCCATCCCGCAATGTTGATGCCCATGGCGCCGCCCAGGAGGCTGCCGGGCAGAAGCCCGAAGAGTGCGAACACAACCAGTCCGGCGCCTGCTCCGATGTAGGATGTTTTTCTTGCGATTGTGGTCTTCATTGTCTTGCCCTCCTTTTTCGCCCTTCTGCCTGATAATTTGCATCTCCCATGCCAGATCGCAATTTATTGATTTTCCACAACTCTCACCCCTCAGGTCTTTTGCAGGGATGAGAAAAGCATCCTGTCATCAAAGATAAATGCGAAAA
>DATIZR010000014.1 GCA_035516965.1 Nitrospirota bacterium | reverse complement strand
GCCAGGATCTCGGGGTGTTCCTCGCGGCTCAATATCTCCACGAGACCGGCCGTCGAAAATTCGCTCAGCATCTTCCCGATTTTATCCACGGCTGCGGCCCTGATGAGCGGCCGTCTGCTTTTCAACCTGTTCTCGTAATAGCCTTTGTACCCGAGTTCCAGGAACAGCTGCCCGATCTCCTTCTTGCAATCGCTGCGTGCGATCTGATCAAACAGTATTTCCTCAATGGCGCGCCACGGGAGGCTCGACGGACGCGAGCGAAGGTCATCGGAGATGGACAGAAGTGTGCCGGACTGAAGCGCATCGGTTATTTTCCGCCGGTACAATGCCCGATATTCATCCAGGGACGCATACTTCCTTGCATTCCGGATTCTCCTGGTCACGGCGGCCAGGAAGAGAACAAGGATCAAAATAACAATGACCGCAATAATGATAACAAGAGCCAGTCTATACGGATCTGTCATTGCTTCCCGATGCTCCCGTGCAGCCACGTACCTGCCGTCCGCCGTTGAGGCCGGTGTTCACCGGTGGCAGCAATCGTCCCTTTCCTGTCATGTTTTTTGTGAAGAAGGAGGGCTTGGGCGTTTTCTTATCAGCCGCGGCTACTGTTTACCCCCCATGGCGCTGCTCGCTTATCCTGATAAGAAGCGTGTGAAGTTTTATTGAATTTGGTAAGAGAAAGTTACGGCAGATTCCTGCGTCCCATCAATGATGACACAACCCGCAAAACACCCCGTGACCCAGGGGGCTCAGACGGATTAAAATCGCAATCAGGGCCGGCACTGCTCGAAATCCTTGTTTAATGTATTATATCTGTTTTGGCAAATATGAGTCAACAGAGTAATAAACCTTCTGCGGCACCGATTGTATCAGTACGCCTGCCATCGGGCCCGTGTATTCCGATGCGGTCATCCGTCCCCTGTGCTCTATTCAGCTCTTCTCGATCATGATCTTCCCCGCGCCCTTTGCCTGTGCCAGCAGCGTCGCCTCTCCCCCCGTGATTCTTCCCACGATGTTCACCGCGCTCGCGGGAACCGGGTCCTGTCCTTTGCTCATGGGCGTTGGACCGAAGAAAATGGCAAGCGCCCGTCCCGGTGGCCAGTACCCGATCTCGCCGGCCTTCACGTTCGTCGTGGCCGTCTCATCCAGGGGTGTGCTGACGGGTATCTCAAAATAAAACTCGTCGCCCCATTCGTTCGGCCGCGTCTCAATAGGAAGGATGCCGGCGACGGCCTTTGCGCAGGGAGTGTCTAACAGCTCTCCGTCGAGAACAATGCTCTTTATTGTGATCCGTATCTTTTGCGGCATACATTTATTATAGCATCGACAAAGCAGCCGGCAGGAGAGGCACGGTTCGGTTTCTTTTTCGTCAGGCTGGGTTGAACAGGCGAATGCCGCCAAGGCTGACTGCATAGCGTCAACGCCATTTTCCCCAACGTATTGATAAATCGTCCTCCCCATGCTATAGTCCCGTTTAGCTAATCACTTGTCAGCTATCATAGGAGACGAAGGGGTAAGAATGCGAGCAATACTATCGCTTTTGATATTGATGTCCGTGTCGAGCTGCATGTTAACGATTCCAACAAATTATTCGGGATCAGATGTGGGTTATGCTGTTATGGGCATAGGACAATCAACAGCGCTGGCGCTAAACAAATATAACCTTCCCATCGACAGTTATAGGTTCGTGTTTCGGCGTATTGGGGAGAAGCATAAGGGATGGCTCTATTATCCTACATATAACAATTTATTTTCGAACCGCAAAACTAAACGCTACAGATCATCAGATGAGACTGGGATCGTGGAAATAGCAGCGCTGCAGGCTGGACAGTACGAGTTAGTGAACTTTGAGGTTTTTCGTTCTCACGCCAGCCCATTTGATATGCTGTTGCCGGATGTTTCCGGATCGGCTCAAGATTTCTCAATTCCATTTGAGATAAAACCGGGCAAGGTTGTCTATCTAGGGAATTATCAAGCAAACCTACTTTCAAAAAAAGGAGACGTATTCTTTATTGTTGAGGATCGTTTTGCGCGGGATTTGGCACTTGCAAAATTGCATATAGAATTGTTGCCTGTCGAGAATGCACGGGATGCAATGCCCGACGTTGAGAAAGTCGGTAACCGTTTCCTAATATCAGCGGCGCAAGCAAAGGCTAGGGAGGCGGCTAACCCTGGCGTGCAGCCGTAGATCGGGCAGAACGACGCGAAACCCGACGCACTTACTCTCGTTAGCATAATTATATTGCTTTTTTCAGCCGAATGATGGCTTGACACGTGTTGGGCTTCATTTCTTTCAACCCAACCTACTACTAAATACAGAAGGCATCAAAATGAAAGCATTGAAATCGATCCTAATCTTCTCGTTATTGTTGCCGGCAGGCGCATTCGCTGTCGTGAAGCCCGTCCGGATTCTCATTCCGCAAATAAATGGCGTTACGTGTCCGGAAAATAATCTTTGCATCGATGATGAAAAAAGATTAAATGAGGCCAAGACGCTTTATACAGACGCCTTAAAGTTCGTCCAGGACAAACTTGGCGCTTTCGATACGGCACCCCGGGTTGTATTCTGCAGTTCACAAAAGTGCTTTAACGAATTCGGCGGGGGGAAGCGGTCTGCTGTGACGATCGGCAGTTTCGGCGTGGTAATTGCTCCGAAAGGCTGGGAATATTATTGTGTCCGCCATGAATTGATCCATCACTGGCAGGCCGAAAAGCTTGGCAATTTCAAATTTTGGAGGGAGCCCGATTGGCTGACGGAAGGAATGGCATATTCCTTAAGCGGTGATCCCAGGAAATTTCTGGATCAGCCGTTTCAAGACTATAGAAGCCGCTTCAATGAATGGAACCGGGCGAGGGGTGCGGGAGACCTGCTGACCGCAATGAAAGCAGTTCAATAGAGCCTCCGGGTCCGCAGCTCATCGTTCTCCCCTGCTCTGAGCCGGTGTACTTATATGTCTTCGAAACTCTTGGCCGACATCATTCTCCTCTTTCATTTTGCCTTTGTTCTGTTCGCCGTCTTCGGCGGATTCGTCGCTCTCGCCAAGCCACACGCTGCCTGGTTTCACGTGCCCGTTGTGCTTTGGTCATCACTTGTCAACCTTGCGAGCTGGACCTGCCCGCTTACACCGCTTGAAAATCTGTTCCGCGCTCAAGCGGGACAGGCAGGATACCAAGGCGGATTTATCCAGCATTACATTGAACCCATGGTCTATCCCAACGGCCTGCCGCGGGATTTCGAGCTCATTGCGGGAATCTCAATCCTTGTTTGGAATGGACTGGTCTACGCATTCCTGGTCTTCCGGCTGCGACAACGGCGTTAAATTGAACCTGCATTTCAAATGCTTTTCGCCGTTATGCCCGAATTGATCCGGCATCCAGCAGGATTTGAGAACACGGGATTCCGCTTTCGCGGGAATGACGAAACCGGTAGATGGAGTAGAGCAACGCGAAACCCGAATGCCGTTGAAGGCCTTTCCTCGTACCGAACTGCCCGCGGGTTTATTATTTGCATCGTTTCCACCTTGCCTTTCAACGACGTTTTCACTATAATTTCCCATCTCGAGAGCATTCGCACACGAGGAGCAGGAGTAGCTGGTGAAAGCGCTTACCTTGACAAAAGGGGTTCTCGTCTGCAGCGTGCTGGGTGCGACGTTGTTCATTGCAGGCTGTTCACAGCCGGCAAAATACATCCTGGTCACGGACCGTAATGACGTCAATTTTGCGGATGGAGACCGCTTTTATATCTGCCTGCAGCCGGAAGAAGCGCAGCGGGTCAGGGGCATGCTGACCTTGCGTACGAAGTCATCAGTCAAAGAATATTACAAAACAAGAAGCGGTGGTCCGGATGCTCTGGAGGAAATATTATATGACATTATCAGCGCCCATTATTCGGCCGCTCAGGGCCGGATGGATACGCAGGGCGACTCGCTTCCTCCGTATTTACGGCTGCTGCTCAAGGCCGACCTTGCGCGTGAGAACAAGCGACAGCGAACTGACCCGGGCCATTTGGTTCAAATGTATCAGGCCGCCTTTGACGACCCGGGCTGCGGTCTGAACCGCGATCTTATCAAATTAAGGATCAGACAGGTGAGGTATGGGCGATGAAAAAACTGTTCATTGTCGCACTGGTGTTCTTGCTGGGGGGTTGTATGGGAACTTCGCATTTGCAGACGAGCCTGACAGAACAGAAGAGTGCCCTCCTGTACGTGTTCGACAGCGGCAAGATTGATCCGAAGACAGGAGACAGCCTCTCGATAGTGCGATATGTCGTAGATGATATTCTTGCACCTGATACCGTGGTAAAGAACAAATCAACCTTTGTCCTCCCCCTGGTGTTTTTCAATATGTGGAAGCAGGAAGACCAGGCGCAGCTTGGATATAGCCAGCTTGAAAACGACTACAAGCAGTTTATGAAGGAGAGCTTCCTCCAGGAATTGAAACGGAGCGGCAAGTTCGTCTACCAGGACAATCAGGGCAACATTGCTCTCGATATCAGCGTGAAAAAGATCGAAATGTCGGCCCCCATCCTTCAACGGGGGAATTTTCTCTTTTTAGTGTTCTTTTTCGGCTATTCATCCCAGACATATGCGGGCCCCGTTGATGTTGCCATAGATGCCGATGTCCGCGTTAACAGGGGTGGCCAGGTTGTCATGACGAGGGAAGTCCACGGAAAATTCCGAACAAGCATCCTGAGCGGCAGTAATGTGAAGATGAAAGATTACTCTACAGCCATGACCGAGGGACTTTCGATGGCTATCAAGGACCTGAATGAAAAGATCGTAAAAGAAATAAATCAGATCTGACGCTCATACAATCAGGGAATGGTTGCCCATTCCCTCTTACCATTCTTCCAAATTTCTTCGTATCCGGGTTGAAACCCACTCCTTCCTGAATCATCTTTCCCTATTCTCTCTTGACCTGCCTTCCGATAAAGTCCGACATCTTCTCTTCCGCTGCTTCGATGCTTTCGAGCAGCCTGAACTGCACCCTGGCGCGGCGCAGGTTGTGGGATGGATAGTTGATCTTGAAATAGGTGTCGCCGCGAAGATAGTCCGCCAGGAACCGGATGCCGAGCTCAAAGGTGATCACCTTGACTGACGCAGGGAGCAGCTCGATCTCCTTCGCGGTCAGGAAGGAACCCGCCTCTTGCAGATATCCGCGGGCAATAGACTCGAACAGCGTCAGGTCGAGCCGCGACGCGTCAAGATCTTCGGCGTCCTCCCCTGCCGGGTTTGCCGCAGAACGTACGCAGTCCCCGAAATCGAACGGAGCAATGCCGGGCTGCACCGTGTCGAGGTCCAGCATGCACAGGGCCTCTCCCGTAGACCGGTCGACCATCACGTTGTTCACCTTGGGGTCGTTGTGCACCACGCGGACCGGAAGGGCGCCAGCATCCATGAGGTCCGTCAGGAGGGGCGCGAGACCCCGCCGCTGTTCCACCAGATCGCGTTCAGCACCTGCCTCCCTGGCCCTCGCGCGTGCGTCCTGCCGCAGGGCGTCATCGTACTCTTTCAGGGAGCGCGGTGTGTGGTGAAAGCCGGGAAGGGTGAAATGCAGCTTCGCGGGGGGGAGGTCCGAGACAAGCGCCTGGAACCGGCCGATCGCCCTGCCGACCTCGCGTGCGTGCCCGGGATCGGTCACGCTGTCGAGTACGGTCCCGGCTTCGATGAAATGGAACATCCGCCAGAACGCGCCCGACGGGTCCCGGTGATAGGAGCCGTTGTCGCGCGTCAATACGAGTGCGGGAGCCACGGTCTCGGGATCGACCCCGCCCTGCACCCGGAGCCGTGCAGCGATGTGCGACGTGACCGTCCCGATGTTTTCCATCACCAGATCGGGCCGCCTGAAAACGTTCTTGTTGACCCGCTGCAGCAGGTACCTGCGGACGCCTCCGCCCCCTTGCACCTCACAGAGGTACGTGTCGTTGATGAGGCCGGAGCCGAACCGCTCCGCCTTCTCGATCCTGCCCGGGACATTGAAGCGGGAGAAGACGTCAAGGACCTCCTGATCATTCTCGATGAAATTCACGGTTCATTATACCATGTTCCTGTTGTTATTCCACATCGTCTCTGCTCGCTCCACACGGCTGCCGGTTGTAGTGGGGGGCGTCAACTGCGTTCTTTTTGCTATTGACAGTCCGCGTCGGCAGAGTTACCATTACCACGTAATGGGATAATGTTAGTCCTCTTTCGGGGTGCAAACCGGGCAGTAAAAAGTCATCCCGGAAAAGGGGGAGGAGAAGTATGACAAAGTATCTAATTTCCTCACGGCATGAGGCGGCTGACTGTTCACGTGCGCTCGACGAGGTACTGGCCAAAGGGTCCGGCATCCTCGATAAGTTCGTCTACGGATGCAGAGAAGGAGACCACACGGGCTACGCGCTCGTGGACGTCAAGACCCTGAGCGATGCCTTGGCGATGGTGCCCGGCTTCCTGCAGGAGTCGGCCTGCATAACAAGGGTTGAGAAGTTCACTCCGGCGGAGATCAGGTCGCTCCACGCAAAGGCAGCATAAGGCCGTAGGGGGGGTATTCTCCTGCGATTTTTCTGCCCACGCGGTAAGAGTGTGAAGGTAATTTGCCACCGAGCGAACCGGACACAGAGAAAAAAGGTGACAGCCGGGGCACAGGCTGAAGCCGAAGATTCAAAGTAACGAATCTCCTCCGCGCTCCGGAATCTCAGTGGCAAAGATTTAAAAGCACCTGCAGTGAAGTTTCCTGCAGGTGCTTTTTTTATGCGGAAGGCGCCTTGTGTCAGTCAGGGAAAATTCTTGCGGCACATGCTGTCATTTCACTGCTCCATGGCCTCCATCTTCATACCCGTGAGCGCAAACACGAAAGCTCCTACCTTGAGCTTGCTCTTCATTAGCACCGGGATCCTCCGGCTGTCGTTCGTAAGCCAGAGGAACACCTCACCCTTGTTGAGGAATACGCCCTGGTAACGTGGGTAGGTTCTGATCTCGATCGTGTCGAACTCGCCCGCCGGTGTTTTCGTCCTTTCCCTGCCCAGGGTCTGGACCTCGACGGACCAGTTCTTGCCGCTATCGTGGACATCGATGGTCGTCGTTCTGCCGGGCGTGAAGTCATCCAGCATCCGGATATAATAGAGCGTTGAGAGCACGTCCAGCACCTGGTCGGGAACATCAAAAGTCTCGGGCAAATCGTTGTTCAGCCGGCTGACCACGGTATGGTGGGCCCGGTCGAAGACCACCTCGCGGTTTCTCTTTTTCGCGCCGTAGTGCTCGGCGAGACTGTACGACAGGCTCTGCATGGTCTGCGGGTCAAAGACGCTGCGGACCGAATCGTCGACCCGAAAGACACTGTCCACCACACCGACCGAGCGGCCCGTGACGGTGAAGACCAGGACCTCCCGGTTGTCCGGCAACCTGTCCCGGTTGACCTTCACGACCGCGGTTCCCGCCGTTACGATGTTGGACCAGCTGATGTCGTATGTCAGCGTTTCCCCCGGCTGGAATGCCAGGGGGCGCTCCGCGATTGACGACAGCGGCCGGTCTTGCGCACCCGACGCGCCGGAAGCGGTCACCAGCCCGAGGGTCAGGAGCACCAGGACAGCGGAACGCCTCAGGTTGCCCCCATGCCAGAACTTTCTGAACAGATTCAGCATATACAAACACCCCTGACTACACAATGACCGTATAATCAGGACCATCCTCTTACCCGCGCAGGATCCGGTAAGAACCGCCTGTACACTGTCACGTACCTTGCCTTGATGCACCCCCTTGTGGGCCCGAATCCTGCAAGCAAGACATATTAACACTTCTGTCTCGCAAAACCATCGTTATTCCATAATGCAGGTGATGTTCCCCAGCTCCTTCGAAAATGTTTCGTAGTTGAGCGAGTAGTCCACGGGGCATTCTACCAGCACGAAGGTGTCGCGGGAAAAGGCGTCCCGGAGGACCCGCGAGAGATCGTCCCCCCTGCTCACCTTCATTCCCACGGCGCCGTAGCTCTCGGCGTATTTCACGAAATCAGGGTTGCCGCAATCCAGCCCGAAGTTCGGGAACCCCTTCGCCTGCTGCTCCCACTTGATGAACCCGAAGCCATTGTCGTTCAGGACCAGGACCACCAGCGGGATGTCGTACCGGAGCGCCGTCTCGATCTCCTGGGAGTTCATCATGAAGCCGCCGTCGCCCACCACGGCAAGCACCTTCCGGGAGGGATACAGCATCTTGGCCGCGATGCCCGTTGGCACACCAGCGCCCATGGTCGCCAGCGCATTGTCCACAAGGAACGTGTTGGGCCGGTAGGTCTTGTACAGCCGCGCGAACCACAGCTTATAGATGCCGTTGTCCAGGGTCAGGATGTCCTCGTGCGCCAGGACATTCCTCACATGCCAAACGACCTCCCGGGGCGTCAGCGGATATTGTTTCTCGAAATCGAGAGCGAGTTTCTTCTCGAGGAACTCGCGGGTCGCTTGGAACGTGTCCCCGTTCTTCCGCGCGGGGACAAGCTCCCCGAGCTGCCGGAGCGAACAGGAGATGTCCCCGATCACTTCGACCGCCGGGTTGTAGTACTTGTCCGTCTCGGCAACCGTGAAGTCGATGTTGATGATCGTCTTGTCCAGGTCCTGGTTCCACACGAAGGGCGGGTATTCAACGATATTGTAGCCGATCGTGATGATGACGTCCGCCTGGTCGATCCCGCAATTGATGTAGTCGCGGCGGTGGATGCCCGTGGCGAAGAGGCTGTATTGGGACTCGTCGCTCAGCACCCCCTTTCCCATCTGTGTATGCACGGCGAAGATACCGGTCTGATTGATGAACTGCGTCAGCTGCCGATTGATCAAATTGCGATTTGCACCGGAGGACAGCACGATAAGGGGGTTCTTCGCCCCCCTGATCAACTCGGCCGCCCGCAGGAGCGACTTGGGGTCCGGCGCCGCCCGCCTCACGAGGCCGCGCTTCTGGACCTGGGCGGTCGTGTCGCTCCCGGCAACGTCTTCGGGCAGTTCGATATGCACCGCGCCCGGGCGCTCCGCCTGGGCCAGCTTGAACGCGTTCCGGAGCACTGTGGGGACCATGCCGGGGTCCGCGATCGAGATCGCATCTTTCGTGACCGGCCGCATCATGCTCACGATATCGATCAGCTGAAACCGCGCCTGAATGTTCTCGCGGAGCGCCTTCTGCCCCGAGATCGATACCAGCGGCGCGCCGATCAGCTGTGCGTGCGCCACGCCCGTCATCAGGTTGGTCGCGCCCGGCCCGAGCGTGGAGAAGCAGACGCCGGCCCTGCCCGTGAGCCTGCCGTAGGTGGCTGCCATGAACGCCGCCGCCTGTTCGTGGCGGGTGACGATCACCTTGATCGAGGACGTGCGGAGGGACTCGAGAAAATCCAGGTTCTCCTCGCCCGGGAGGCCGAAGATATCTTCAACTCCTTCTTCCTCCAGTTGCCTCACGAACAGGTCGGATGCTTTCATTCATTCTCCTAAAAAGGATAGACTGCACAGAAAGAAGCAGAAACGGTATCAAGACCCGTCTCGCGCAAAGGACGCAAAGGTTAAGATTAAAAGCTTTGTGATACGATTAACTCTTCACGAAACGCATATGTCTATCGTATGAGTAAATTCAGCCGGAATTAATAAACCTGACCGGCTTGGTTTCAAGCTTTTCTTTGCGACTTTGCGCGAGATGGCTTTTTTATTCCTTCACCACGATCGTCTTGATGTTCACGAACTCCTTCAGGCCGTATGATGACAGCTCCCTGCCGATGCCGGACTTCTTGACCCCGCCGAAAGGCAGCCGCGGGTCTGACTTCACCATGTCGTTGATCGCGACGACCCCGGATTCGATCCTGGCGGCGATCCTCTCGGCCCGATCCGTGTTCCTGCTCCAGACCGACGCGCCGAGGCCATATTCCGTGTTGTTCGCAATCCGGATTGCCTCGTCCTCGCTCTTCACGACGACGACCGGAGCAACGGGGCCGAACACCTCCTCGGTCATGACCTTGCTGTCGAGCTTCGGGTTGAACACCGCGGTCGGCGGGAAGAAGAACCCCTTCTTGAAGGAGGCGATATCAAACTGGACGACCTCGGCGCCGCCCGCCTTCGCGTCGCGCAGCTGTTTCTGGAGCGTGTCCGCGAGATCGCGCCGCGCCAGCGGTCCCACATCGGTCTTCTCGTCCATGGGGTCGCCGACCTTCAGCTCCGCGAGCCGGGCCAGGAAATGCTTCCTGAATTCATCAGCCACGGAGTCCATCACGATAAACCGCTTGGCCGCGATGCAGCTCTGGCCGGCATTGATCATGCGAGCATTGGCCGCCATCCTGCCTGCTTTTTCCACATCGGCGTCGTCCAGTACGATGAACGGGTCTGACCCGCCGAGTTCGAGCACGAGCTTCTTGATCCTGCCTCCTGCATGGGCGCCGACCTGCTCGCCCGCGCCGTTGCTTCCGGTGAGCGACACGGCGTCAACCTTGTCCGTATCGATCAGGTTGAGCGTCTCCTTGGCATCGATGATCAGGGTCCTGAACACGTCCTGCGGGAAGCCCGCCGCCCTGAACGCGTCCTCGATGGAGAGCGCGGTACGCGGAACGTTCGACGCGTGTTTCAAGAGGACCACGTTCCCCGCCGTGACCGCGGGAATGCCGAACCGGAATGCCTGCCAGTAGGGAAAGTTCCAGGGCATGATGGCGAGCGCCACGCCGAGGGGCTGGAACATGACCGTGCTCTTTTTGTTGTCGGTCTTGATCTCCTCGGGCGCGAGCATCCGCGCGGCATTTTCGGCATAGTAATCGCATAGCCACGCGCACTTCTCGATTTCGGCTAGCGACTCCTTGATGGCCTTGCCCATCTCCCGGGTGATCACCTCCGCGTATTTCCGCTTCTCCGCCCGCAGGTGCTCGCCGAGCCGCCTGACCAGCGACGCACGGTCCGCTACGGCTACATCCCTCCAGGACCTGAACGCCTCCCGGGATCGGACGACCTGGGCGTTGATCTCGTCACGGGTCAGGAGCGGGATATCCGACATGACCTGCTCCGTATAAGGATTGACCGACGGAATTGTCTTTCTCTTCTCTCGGTATGATTTCAATGAACTGACCTTCATGGTTTTCACCCCCTTGGAGGAGGACGCGCGTTTTTTCGCTGCCCCGGTTGTCTTCACTTTTTTCCTGGCTGCCTTTTTGAGTGCCATAACCGTCCTCCTGAATACAGAATAACTGCTTACGTACGAACCTTTCAAGCCTCAAGACACGCGCAGCAACATTGCAACAATTACTTTGACGCAAGCGTTTCGGATTTCGAGTTTTCTGTCCTCTTCTCCACCGGCGCGTACAAGCACCCTGTCTTCCCGCAATAATTCCCCACATACTCCGACGAGGGCCGGTAGAGCGCGGGCTTGCCCTGGGCCTCGCCGAACTTCTCTTCGATGATATGCGCGGTCCATCCCGCGATCCGTGCCACGGCGAAGACCGGGGTCATCATATCTCCCGGAATGCCCATCATGTGGTACACGGGCGCGCTGTAGAAATCGACGTTCGGTTTGATCGTGGTCTTGCCCTTCTTCACGAGTTCGGTGAGCGCCGTCTCCTCGATCACCGCGAGCATCCGGCGCCACTCATCCTGGCCGAGCTTTTCGCCCAGCCGTTTGCCCATTTCCCTCAGGAACCGGGCGCGCGGATCGTTCGTCTTGTACACCGCATGGCCCATGCCCATGATCTTCCTGCCCGCCTCGAGTTCGCGCCGCACCCATCCCGGGATGTCCTTCTCGCTCCTCAGTTCCATAAGCATCTTCATGACGAGGGCGTTCGCGCCGCCATGCAATCCGCCGGAGAGGGCGCCCACCCCCGCGGCGACGCCGGCATACATGTGCGCCTGCGTGGAAACGACCGCACGGCAGGCGAACGTGGATGCATTGAAGGAGTGGTCGGCGTGCAGGATAAGCGCAACATCCAGGTCCATGGCAACTTCAGGATCGGGATGCTTCCCCGTCATTTGCCACAGGAAGTTCTCGGCATGGGAAAGACGGTCATCGGGTGCGAGCGGCTCGAGGTCATGCCGGATCCGCTGCCAGGCCGCAACGACGGCCGGGAGCCGGGCGATGAGCCGCACCGCTTTGGCGGTATTGGCATCTCTCGTCTCTCTATCCAGCTCAGGATCGGCCATGGCCAGGGCCGGGATCGACGCCTGGAGCGCGTCCATCGGACGGGCGCCGTGCGGCCAGGCCTTGAGCGAGTTCAGGACAAAACCCGGGATCTGGCGAGCTTTCAGAAGCCGCTGCCTGAACTCCTTCAGTTGGTCCTTGGACGGAAGATCTCCGTTCAGCAGGAGATAGGCGGTCTCTTCGAACGTGGAGTTCTTTGCCAGGTCCTCGATCCGGTATCCGCGGTAGATCAGGATGCCGTTCTCGCCGTCAACATCGGAGATCTTCGTGTCTGCGACTGTTACCCCCCGCAGCCCTATGTTCTTGGTCGCCTTCCCGTCAGAGGCGCCTTCCTTTATGTCAACCTTGGTAACCATCGCGGCCTTTCTCTGCACCCGTGCACGAATGAATGCACTCAAGTGGATTATTGACGAATCTTACGGCGGTCGTATCCCGGTTCACCTGCGTATTTGCGCGGCTACACGAGGCTCCGCGCTGCTTTCTCCGAGCAGCTGCTCCTTCACGTAGTTCAGCGTTCCGCCTGCCAGCAGATGCGTCCGCTGGCGGTCAGAAACGTCCAGGATCGTCATGATCGTTTCTTCGTCAGCCTCCACCGGGATCTCCCGCTCTCCCCGTTCGATCCGCCGTCTCAGCTCGGGAAACACCAGCCCCGTTCCCTTCTTCAGTTTTTCATAATCGCCGGGCTTCGCGAACGTAAGGGGGATGATCCCGAAATTGCAGAGGTTGGACTTGTGGATCCTGGCAAAGCTCTTCACGATCTTGACGCGGACCCCGAGATAGCGCGGCGCCAGAGCCGCATGTTCCCTGCTCGAGCCCTGACCGTAGTTCTCGCCGCCGACCACCACGACGGGGCCGCCGGCCCCGCGGCACTCCCTGGCGAAATCGGGATCGATCTGCGAGAACACGAATTCGCTCAAGGCCTCGATGTTGGAGCGGAAGGGCAGCACCTTGTTGCCCGCAGGCATGATCGCGTCCGTGGAGATATTGTCCCCCACCTTCAGGACAACTTTCGCTGAAAGCTCCTCCGCCAGCGGCTCGAGCCTGGGCAGGGGTCTGATATTCGGTCCGCGGACGATCACCGTCTTCGCCAGCTCGTCTGTCGGGAAAATGATGGAACGTTCGTCGATCCGGTACTCCTTCGGGTCTTCGGCTTTCGGATAGGCCATGTCCTTTGCAAGATCGCGGGGGTCGGTAATCACACCCTTGATGGCGGCTGCAGTCGCGGTCTCGGGAGAGCAGAGGTAGACCTTATCGTCCCTGGTCCCGGATCTGCCGGGGAAGTTCCGCGGGAACGTCCGCAGGCTCACCTCTCCGGTGCCCGGCGCCTGGCCCATGCCGATGCAGCCCTGGCACCCCGGTTCATGCACCCGCGTGCCCGAGGTCAGGAACGAGAGCAGGCCGCCGGCCTGGTATACATTCTCGAGCACCTGTCTGCTGCCGGGGTTCACGTGGAAGGACACGTCCGGATGCACCCGCCGCCCCTCGAGCATCCGGGCCGCGATCATGAGGTCACGGAAGGACGAGTTCACGCTGCTGCCCACGATCGCCTGGCCGACCTTGATCCCCGCGACCTCGCGTACCGGAACAACATTGCCGGGGGAGGAAGGCTTCGCGATCAGGGGCTCCAGTTTCGAAAGGTCGATCTCGGCATATTCATCATAGAGCGCCCCCTCATCCGCTTCGAGCGGCGCCCATGCCGCCCCCCTGCCCTGCGCCTCGAGATATTCCCTCGTCCGCTCGTCGGAAGGGAACAGGGAGGTGGTCGCGCCCGTTTCGGTGCCCATGTTGCCGATGGTTTCGCGGTCCGTTGCCGAGAGCGATGCGGCTCCGGGCCCGTAGTATTCGATGATCTTGCCCACGCAGCCCTTGACGTCGTAGCGCCGAAGCATCTCGAGGATCACGTCCTTGGCGCTAACCCAGGCCGGAAGTTTTCCCAGGAGCTTGACGCCCAGCACCTTCGGGCACGGGAAGTAGTAAGGATATCCGGCCATGGCCAGGGCAACGTCAAGCCCGCCTGCGCCGATGCCGAGCATCGAGACGCCCGCAGCGCCCGGGGTATGGCTGTCCGCGCCCAGCAGGGTTTTGCCCGCGACGCCGAAGCGCTCCATGTGCACCTGGTGAGAGACGCCGTTGCCCGGCCTGCTGAAATGGATACCGTACCTCGCTGAAGCGGTCTGGAGGAACCTATGGTCATCCGCATTCTTGTTGTCGGTCTGGAGCAGGTTGTGGTCCACGTACTGCGCCGCAAGCCCGGCCCGCACCCGGTCGATGCCAAGAGACTCGAATTCAAGCATGGCCACGGTACCCGTTGCATCCTGCAGCAGTGTGTGGTCGATCCTGATGCCGATCTCTTTCCCCGGGATGAGTTCCCCTTCCGCGAGATGGGCTTCGAGTATCTTATAGGTCAGATTTTTTTTCATGAATAACACCGGGGTAGAGCTTCAACAGGGACCTCCCAAATAAACCATATCGTACAATGGATCAGCCTAAATAAGATCATCTTAAATAAGGGATAATTTTCATCCTTTTTCCCTTTTCCCTTTAATTTTAGCACACCTTAGCCGGGAACGGTAGCTCCCGGCCATGATGGGGGATGGTCAGCAAATCTATTACTTGCGTTTTCTAAGTCTTTTTTCTTAAAGATTCCTGGCGACAATCAGAAAAAATATACCAGGGATTTTTTCTCGGCTGTGGGAAAGCAGAGCGGGCGCACCAGGGAGATTGGCAGGTCATTCAAGGATATCGCGGACCAGGCTAATCTCCTGGCGCTGAACGAGGCCATCGAGGCCGCGCGAGCAGGCGGGCTGGACGGGGGATTCGCCGTTGTTGCCGAAAATACGGGAACGGACCGCGCCGGTGCGCATAAAGCGCTCAGCCCTCCTCGGACAGCTCCGTGCGGACGAGCGCGAAGATCGCGGAATGGGGGACAATGAGGTACTTTTTCTCCTCGAATTCGATCTCCATGGCCGCCTCCTTAAGAAAGATCGCGTAGTCTCCATCCGCGGCCTGAAGCGGAACGTACCTGACCTCCTTCTTGCCCGTGGTCCAGGACTCGACAGGCGAAGAGTCCGGGATCGCATACCC
>DATIZR010000013.1 GCA_035516965.1 Nitrospirota bacterium | reverse complement strand
AAGCTACGTACTGGTGGATGATCGACTACAATGAGCACCGTCCCCATGACTCCCTCGGGAGTCTGACGCCGGATGAATGTCTGAAAAACTACACCGGAAACTCTACTTTTAAACTGTCTACTTGACAGGGAAGCTTACGCTATGTCTTAAACATTTGCAGGGAAATGCCGATAAGTTAAGTATGTTCCGTTGAAGAACTGCCCTGCTATTCTGCCTTATCACTGCAGAAAACGGGCAAAGTTATATCAGCGGCGAGGGAAGCGATTATACGATTGAAGTTGCCGGTGATGGGGATCACTGATGAAATTCAGAGATATTTCCATAAAATGGAAGCTTGCCGCCCCTATTCTTTCTTTTGTCGCTATCGGCGTGATAATCACAACCCTGGTCACCGGATATAATATCGAATCCATCGTCCTGAGCGAAGTCGAACATTCCACGCTCTCCGGTTATCGTGATACCGTCCTGAATACGCTCACAACAATGATGCATTCGAATAACTATCAAGAGCTCAAAACCCCGTTCATGGAACAGATGCGAACCCTTGTCGATCTGCGGGTTATCAGATCCGACAGTCTCGACAAGGATTTTGGGAAGAAAGACGCGAGAGAGTATGCCGGCGATGCCCTGGATAAACAAGTCATCGAACAAGGCGTCTCGAAGGTGGTCATCGAAGGAGAAGCAATCCGCGGCGTCTTCCCCTACATTGCAAAAGAAAAGTTCATGGGAAAGAACTGTCTTTCCTGTCATAACGTAAAAGAGGGGACCGTCCTCGGCGCCATCAGCATTAACATACCGCTTACGGCTTCCTTCGCGGCCATACGCAGGCAACAATATTATTATGGGGGGCTCGGGCTGATAGGGCTCCTATGCATATCGGTGTTCGTGCTGTCCATAACCAATCACGTCCTCAAGTCCCTCGGAGGCGAGCCTGATTACGTAAAAAAAACGGTCACCGCCGTTGCAAACGGCGACTTTACCGTAACGGTCACGACAAAGGAAAACGACACTACCAGCATGCTCTATGCGTTTAAAGGCATGGTAGATAAACTCCGCGCGGTCGTGACGGAGGTGACGGCTGCCTCGGACAACGTGGCCACAGGCAGCCAGGAGCTGTCCTCGGGCAGCCAGCAGCTGTCCCAGGGTACGACGGAGCAGGCGACGTCAGTTGAGGAGGCGTCCTCATCCATGGAAGAGATGACCGCCACGATCAAGCAGAACTCGGACAACGCAGCACAAACCGAGAGGATCGCGCGCGAGTCGGCCACTAAGGCGATAGAGAGCGGTACAGCAGTCTCGCAGACCGTGGGCGCCATGAAAGAGATTGCGGGAAAAATCTTAATCATTGAAGAGATTGCGCGCCAGACGAATCTTCTGGCCCTGAACGCCGCGATCGAGGCCGCCCGGGCAGGCGAACACGGCAAGGGCTTTGCTGTAGTGGCCTCTGAAGTGAGAAAGCTCGCCGAGCGGAGCCAGACCGCCGCGGCGGAGATCATTCAACTATCCTCGTCCAGCGTCGAAGTAGCGGAGCAGGCGGGCCAGATGTTGGCGAAACTCGTGCCGAGCATCCAGAAGACTGCGGAGCTGGTGCAGGAAATCAGCGCGGCAAGCAAGGAACAGACCACGGGTGCCGACCTGATTAGCGTCGCGTTCCAGCACCTGAACCAGGTGATCCAGCAGAACGCCGGAGCGTCCGAGGAGATGGCCTCGACAGCCGAGGAACTCTCGTCCCAGGCGGAAGGGCTCCAGACTATAATATCGTTCTTCAAGGTCGATGATGCCGGCGGCCGGCAGGTGAGACGCGGGGACAGCGGCGAGAAAGCCGTTTATCACCGGACACAAACTCCAGATCACGCACGTGGCGCACAAAGGATAGGCTGGCGCAGTAGACAGGGGAGTTGAGAAGTTTCGCGGTTGCTTAGGTTTAGCCGTGCCTCGGCCCGATAACCCGAAGGTCGTCGGTTCAAATCCGGCCCCCGCTACCAAATCCCCCAAGTTACAGCATGTGCTGTGACCCCTGTTCTTATTAACAGGACACGAACCGGACTGAGCTTCTATCTTATTTTATAACTGGGATCAGTCCTGATGCCTTTTAAGAACACTTTGGCCGGTCTTGTGGCCGCCCTGTTTTTATACGGGACCGGCGATGATACGCTCTGCACACAGGCAAAACCGCGGATGCACGACACACCGGAGCCGCAGAACAGAGATTGATGCGTTCTCTCGATACTTATTCCATGCTTGGAATGCATGTCTGCGTCGCGGATGGTCCTTGGCCCTCTCCATCATTGCATTGTACTACAATGGCTTCTTCAAGAGTTTAATTAAGACAATAAAGGACCTGTTTTAGAAGTATAATAGGACTTAGAGGAAGATGGTCTCTCGCAAGGCAATACCGTGAGAGTGGGCATTTAAATCTGCCAAGAGAATACCCTCCCCCCAGTGTAAGCATTTGGTCTGAGAATAGTAGATGTTTGCCTTGCTGAATAAGGAGGTAAACATGAGACGGTTATTCTCACATGATGATAGCGTACCGGAAACAACTCACAGTCAGCCGACAAATCATTCAATAAAAGAAAATACACAGAAAACTTCAAGCAAGGCGTGGAATTGGCTTTTCCTAGTGCCTTTTCTCGGGCTATTGTGGCCTCCGCTATACGCAAAGAACGATCCGGTGCTTCTTGGCTTTCCATTCTTTTACTGGCATCAGTTCGCGTGGGTGATCGTGAGCTCCCTTCTGACCGGCGTTGTTTACCTCGCGACGCGAAGGATGTAGTGCCATGCTTAACTGGACTGAACTAGGCGTGTTTGTTTTTTTCTTCCTGTTGGTAACCGTACTGGGATTTATTGCCGCGAAGTGGAGACGCGGTGATCTCAACCGCATTGAAGAATGGGGGCTTGCGGGCAGGCGGTTCGGGACTCTCATAACGTGGTTCATTGTCGGTGGCGATTTCTACACGGCATATACGGTAATCGCGGTTCCTGCGCTTGTCTTCGGTGTAGGCGCCATGGGTCTCTTCGCGCTGCCCTATACGATCATCGTATATCCCATTGTGTATCTCACCATGCCCCGTCTATGGGCGGTGGCCAAACAGCATGGCTTTGTGACCACTGCTGATTTTGTGCGTGCGCGCTACGGTTCGCCCGGCCTGGCGCTGGCTGTTACGTTTACGGGGATACTGGCGACCATGCCGTACATAGCGTTACAACTGATGGGGATTCAGGTCGTAATCAGGGCGCTGGGCGTCATGGGCTCCGGGTGAATGAATGATCTCCCGCTGATTCTTGCATTTGTGATACTTGCCTTCTATACGTACACGAGCGGCCTGCGCGCTCCGGCGCTCATAGCGCTGGTCAAGGATTCAATGATCTACCTTATGGTCATCGCCGCGGTAACTGTGATACCAGCGGCGCTTGGCGGATACGCAGAGGTGTTCAGGCTGGCCGATCGAGCGCTTGCCGCTAAAGCGACCGCAGGTCATCTTATTCTCCCGCCTGCCGGTTATAGCGCATATGCAACGCTCGCTTTCGGTTCAGCGCTGGCGGCCTTTGTGTATCCGCATACCATTACGGGCATCCTCAGCTCTTCCAGCGGGCACGCCATCAAGCGCAATGCGGCTCTTTTGCCTGCGTATACGTTTCTTCTCGGGTTGATAGCCCTTCTCGGACTGATGGCCCTTGCAGCGGGCATCAATCCATTGACACCGAACGATGCGGTGCCCCAACTGTTTCTTAAGATGTTTCCGCCGTGGTTCACGGGGTTCTGTTTTGCCGCTATTGTCATCGGGGCGCTCGTGCCCGCAGCCATCATGTCCATTGCAGCCGCCAACCTCTTTACGCGGAACATCTATCGTGAATACATCCGGCCTGACGTAACGCAAAGCAAGAGGCCAAAGTGGCAAAGCTCGTGTCCCTGGTCGTTAAGCTCGGAGCGCTTGCCTTTGTCATTTTGTTGCCGTTGCAATACGCCATCGTCTTGCAGTTGCTCGGAGGCATCTGGATCGTTGAGACCTTCCCGTCGATTATCTTCGGTCTCTTTACCCGCTGGCTTCACCATCATGCGCTGCTCGCGGGCTGGGCTGCGGGCATGATAACGGGAACGGCAATGGTTGCAACACTGGGCTTTAAGTCAGCGATCTATACGCTTCATGTGGGCAATGTTGCAATTCCGGCGTACGCCGGGGTATATGCCTTAGCGGTGAACCTTGTCGTCTCGGTAGTTCTTACCTTGATTTATGATGCAATGGGAATTAAGCGTTTACCTGACAGGACCCGGCAGGAGGACTATGACGAGGATGCAGTAGCAGTAAGAGCAATGGACACAGATCTCGAAAAAGCTGCATAGAGCGTTGAGATAATACTGAAACGGGAACGTGCCCCGGCTTGAAAAGAATGAGCGCAGAAGTTTTCGCATTGTACTCGCAGGACATGCTCCGGTGCAGTCGCACTAAACCCGTAGGAGCTGCCGGGAGCTGCTCTTTCATTCGCTGCCTGCGGGAGACAGAACCTTTTTACTTATCCCACGGCTCGTAAACGGGCTGCGGTTCCTTCTTGATGAAGAGAATGGAGCACGGCATTTTTAAGATGAGCTCATGGTTGCTCCTGCCGAACAAAAAGTGTTCCAAGTGTCCTTCCTCGTGGGCGAGCATAACGAGAAGATCTATCTTCTTTTCTTTCACCGCCTCCAATATCTCTTTCGTGGGGTCTCCTTCCTTGAGCATAACGTCGATGGCGATCCCCCCTGCCAGTTCCTTTTCAATGATGGTATCAAGTTCCTTCCTGGTTCTCCTGAGAAGATTCTGATAGTCCTTCTCCAAGTTCGGCACAGGTAGATTCCATCCTTCTATGCCGAAAGGATCGTGGATCACATGAATTACCGTCAGCTGGGCTCCATATTTTTTAGCAAGCGATGCACCATAGTGGATCGCCTTAGCATCGTACTTGACCATTCTGCTCACAACGAGAATATGTTTGATGTCATCCATAAATGTTGCCCCCAATAATTGCTTTTAACATTTCTAAGTATATTTTAACACGCCCATGAATGGGTATTCGTTCCGTGGCGTGATATTGTCCGTGGAGCATACTTTCGCAGCCCGCAACAATACAACTAACGTTGTGATAAATGAGCAGTACGGCTAATGGGCCTATTTTGGTGCAATTGACGAAGATTGCCGAAGAGATGGCGAAGATGAATTTAGTCTTTCGGGCACGGATAAAAATGCACGGAAAGAGGGGACGCTCGCTAACAGGGAATTAACGATGGTCGTACCGTGATAGAGCGTGGGGGCACTTCTAACGGGTTGGTCGCCTGTGCACAGAAGAGCGGAGGCCGATCCGAACAGTGACCGATCAGGCAGGTTGACCACGCTGAATGACCCGTTCGCCAGATTCATCGAGCATGGCGACGGGGTCGGGCATCGCGATCAGGTTGAGACGGTGAGGCGGGATTTTGAAGATCTGAAGAAGAATTGAGGGTCTTTCCTGTCGGAATCGCCCGCGTTCGTTGACGATCCTGTCTCCCTCCGTGGCGCGCCGGCCCGGATGGCAGACATTTCGCGCCGGCTCCCCGGATGTTCAGAGGCAATAAGAATGATGAGTCCTGTGTGGTTGCTCCCGGGGACAACTTCCTGAGAATCAAGATCCCGGCGACGTGTGCTGTTGAGCTTCAACAGAATAAGGCAGAAGATCTTGTCGGTGAGGTCAAGGCGGCATCGCCACCCGTCGATGCGGCCATGCAAAGCAAAAAAAAGAAGGCCAGACAGATGCGTCTGGCCTTCTTTATGCCCGAAAGTAAAGAGGGGATCATCTGAAGTAAGCGTTGATGGAATGATTCGTCGTTACGTTGTCAAACGTAAAGGTGGTTATCGAACCCTTCTGGACGCCGTCGACGAGGACGCTCAGAACTCCATATCCCGGGTCCGGCGTAATCGTGAACGTTACGCTGTCTCCCGTATTCACGGTTATCGCGCCCGACGGCGTGATGCTCCCATTTGCATCGGCAGCGGCGGTGATGGTGTAAACGTCGGGCGTAAAGGTCACGCTGATCGTATGGGCTGACTGGACGTTAGAGAATGTGTACGAGGAAACAGCTCCCATGGAGACCCCGTCAACCTGCACATCGGCTACGCGATAACCCGGGTCCGGCGTCAGGGTGAACTTCTGGTTCGCGCCTCCCAGCACGGATACGTCCCCTGCCGGTGATATGCTGCCGTGCATTCCCGCGAGTTGAAGATCATCGGGAGCCGAGATGGTATAGGCGGGATTGGGCGCAAAGGTAGCCGCCAGGGTATGGTTGTCGGCTACGGAGGAAAAGACATAAGAAGCCACCGCGCCGACGGAGGCACCGTCAACCAGGACATCGGCAATGTGGTATCCCGCTGAGGGGACGATGGCATACGTCTGGCTTCCACCGACATTGACCGTCGTGGTCCCCAATGGCGTAACGGTCCCGTTGGCGCCCGAGGTGGCGGTGAGAGCATAGGTTATGGTCTTGAAATACGCCGTAATGGTATGGTTCGCAGCGATGTTCGTGAAGGAGAATGTCGTCACCGCGCCCTTGTTAGCGCCATCCACGAGCACGCTCTGCACGGCATACCCCGCATTCGGAGTGATCGCAAAGGTCTGCGTGGCGCCGCTGCTCAGGGTGACCGTGCCGGCCGGCGAAATAATTCCGTTGGCATCCGCCGCCGCCGTGATCGTATAGACGTCCAGGGTGAACGTTGCGCTGATGCTGTGGTTCGCCTGGACGCTGTAGAACGTGTAGGAACTTCTTGCGCCCGTGGAGACTCCGTCGACCTGAACATCAAGCACGCGATAGCCCGCGGCCGGCGTTACGGTATAGGTCAGATTGGTCAACTCTGTTACCGGTGTCGTCCCCGACGGCGACAGGCTGCCGTTTGGCCCTGCACTGGCCGTTATCGCGTAGGTAAGGATCTGCGTGAAGGTCGCTGATATGGTATGGTTGCCCGCAATATTTGCAAAGGTGTAAGCCGTCACGGCGCCGGCGGAGATTCCGTCAACCTTCACATCGAGAACGCGATAGCCCGCGGCCGGACTGATCGTGAACATCAGGTTCGTACCGCCCAGCACGGAGGTGTCGCCGGAGGGAGAGATGCTCCCGTTCGCTCCCGCCGCGGCCGAGATGGTATAGGATTGGTTCGCCGCGAAAACGGCCGCAAGAACATGGTCGGCCGCTACATTGGAGAAGGTGTAGCTTGTTGCGGGACCGACCGATGTTCCGTCAACCAGAACATCGGCCACATGATATCCCGCTGTCGGGATGATCGTGAAGGTCTGGCTCGCGCCGATGTTCACGGTGGTCGTGGTCGGCGAAACAGCGCCGCCTGCTCCCGCGCTGACCGTGATGGTAAATGTTTTCACCTTGAAATAGGCGCTGATGGTGTGGTTTGCCGCGACGTTGGTGAAAGTGTACATCGTCACCGCGCCTGCGTTCGCGCCGTCCACGAGCACGCTGCGTACGTCGAAGCCCGGGTCCGGCGTGATCGTGTAGGTCTGGCTTGCGCCCTTGCTCAGGACCAGGGTGCCTGAGGGAGCAATGCTGCCATTGACGTCGGCAGTGGAGGTTACCGTATAGACATCCGGGGTGAAGGAGGCGCTGATCGTATGGGCTGCCTGGACGTTTGCAAAGGAGTAGGAAGTCACCGGACCCGCCGAACTACCGTCAACAAGCACATCGGCAACGCGGTATCCGGCGTCGGCAGTCATCGTGAACTTCTGGTTTGCGCCGCCAAACACCGTGACCGCACCCGACGGCGATATGGCGCCGTTCGGCCCGGTTGCGGCGGTAACGATATACGGCGTATTGGTGCCGAATACCGCCGAGATGGTATGGTTCGCAGTCACATTGCTGAAAACATAGGAAGGCGCGGCGCCGACCGATGCTCCGTCGACCAGGAGATCAGCGATATGGTATCCCGCGGCCGGAGTGATCGTATACGTCTGGCCGGCTCCCATGTTCAGGGTGGTGGTGCCGGCAGGCGATATGCTGCCGCCCGCCCCCGCGGTGGCCTGAATGGTATACGTGATCAGCTTGAAATAGGCGTTGATGGTATGCGACGCCGTGATGTTCGTGAAGGTATAGGTCGTTCCCGTGCCTTTGTTTGCGCCGTCGACAAGGAGGCTCCGGACCGTGTATCCCGCATTCGGCGTTATCGTGAAGGTGAGATTGCTTCCTTTGTTCACCGTTATCGTGCCCGACGGCGTGATGCTCCCCGTCGCTTCCGCGGCGGCGGTGATGATGAGGGGCGGCGTCCTGTTTATCACGAGCGGGCCGGCCGCATAGGCGAATACGGCGGTGGTTCCGTCGTCGATCTTTGCATAGACGTAATAGGTCCCGTTCGCAAGGCCGGAGATGTCCCAGACATAGTTGCTCAGCGGGTCGGACAGGTGCATCCCCGTTGCAATCTGAGTGCCGTTGAAGCCCGTGCCGGTCGTGTCATAGTAAAGCGTTATAACGGGGTCGCTGTCCGGGTCGGCAGCCGTCCAGGCCACGGTATAGCTCATGGCATTCGTCGCGGGTTCAACGGCTGCCGGCTTCGTTATGACGATGGAAGGCGGATCGTTGTACCCTTTGTCGTTCACGAAGAACGAGCCCGCCGTCATCCAGCCGCTGGCCAGGCCGTGTTCGTCCCTGGCCTGCGCGCGCCACCAGTACCACGTGTTGTCCGTGAGGTTCATCGGGACGACCCAGCTGCTGCCCGCTCCGGACGTAGAAGTCACCATCGTGGAGATGCCGCTGTCGGAAAAGATCTCGTACTCATAGGTAAGGCTGTCCCTGTCGGGATCCGTGGAGGCGTTGAGCTGGAGGGTGGGGGCCAGGACCGTCACCCATCCGCCGGCCGCGGGATTGTTGAGCGTTGGAACGCTCGGCGGCTCGTTCACCGTGTTCACGAAGAGGCTTGCCGTTTTCATCCAGGGGCCGTCCCCAAGACCGTCATTCGCCTTCGCTCTCCAGTAGTATACGGTATCCTCGCTGAGGGCCGCCGGCGTCCAGCCGGTAACAGCGGAGCCCTCCGCGACCGCGCCCGAGGTCTGCTTGCCGGGGCTGTCGAAGGTATTGACCGTATCGATCTCGAACGTATACATCAGCGTCTGGCGGTCGGGATCCGACGCGTTATTGATGGAAAGCGTCGGAGTGAACGTTGCAACCTCACCGGTGTCCGCGGGAGCGTTCAGCGTCGGAGCGGTAGGCGGCAGGTTGACGGTATCCACAAAAAGCGATCCGATCGTCCAGGGACCGACCCCTCCGTTATTATCGGTTGCCCGGGCTCTCCAGTAATAGGGGGTATGATCGGCGAGCGCGGGGGCCACGGTCCAGGACGTTGTGCCGCCGTTGCCCTGGGCGATGTTGGCACCGCTTGCCACGATGTTCGTGAAGCCGCCGTCCGTGGCAACGTCGAAGTCATAGCTCAGCACATCGTGCATGTCCACATCCGCGGCGTTGGCTACACTCAGGGCGGGTGTCAGACTGGCCACGTTGGCATTGTTCATCGGCGAGCTGATCGTCGGACCTGTCGGCGGGTCGTTCACGGTGTTCACGAAGAAATTAGCCGTAGGCATCCAGGAACTGTTGAGCGTGCCGTCGGAGGCCTGCGCCCTCCAGAAATACAGGGTGTTGTCGGCGAGCGGTACGGGAACCGTCCAGCTCGTGCTGGTCGTTGATCCGCTTGACACGAGCGATGTCAGGCCGCCGTCCGCGTAGACCTCATACGTGTAGGTGATCACGTCTCCGTCGGGGTCCGTGGCTGCGTTGATCGAAAGAACGGGTGTCACGGTCGAGGTTTCACCCGAGGACGGCGGGAAAGACACGGCCGGCGCCGTGGGCGCGCCTTCCGCAAAGGTCCCGAACACGGAGCAATCCGAGACAACGGCCGCAATAAGGTACGTATCTCCGGACAGGGTCCCGTTGCAGCCGGTGACGGACGCATGGTACCCGGAATCCGGCGTGATCGTGCAGACCGAGCCTTTCTGGTAGGCCACCGTGGCCGGATTGCATGAGATGCGGCCGTTGGCCCCCGTGACCGCTGTGATCGTAAAGGTATCGGCTGCAAAGGTCGCCGTCACCGTGCAATTACTGGCGATCGCTCCCGTCGTGAAGCTGGTCCCCGCGAGCGTCCCGTTGCAGCCGGTGATCGCGGCAACGTGATATCCCGTGTCCGGCGTTGCCGCAAAGGTCGAGGAGCCGCCGTAGTTCACCGTCTGGACCGTTTCGGGACTGATCCTGCCTCCTGTCCCTGCCGTCGGTGTTACCGCAAACGTGTCGATAGCGAAGGCGGCGGTTATGGTCATGGCGGTCGTGACGTTGTTCAGGGCATAGGAAGCGACCGCGCCCACCGGGCTCAAGGTCCCTCCGGTCGGCCCGACCATCACGCTTGCCACGTGATATCCGGGCTGCGCAGTTATCGTGCAAAGGCTGTTCGCATTGTAGTCCACGATCGCGGGCGTACAGGACACGGCGCCGTTCGGCCCCGCGTTCGCGGTGATGACGTTCGTAACCGTGTAGACCGCCGAATGGACCGCTCCGCTGTTGCCCGCATTGTCTGCGGCAAAGAAACTCATGGTCGTGGTCTTCGAAAGAAGGATCGGGCCGGAATACACGGCCGAATTTGCGGTCGGCGTTGAGCCGTCCAGGGTGAAATAGATCTTGTTGCAGCCGGAACCGGCGTTGTCCGCGCAGGTCAGCGTCACCCCTGAAGCGCCCACATTGCCGCCCGCAGGATTCGCGCTCACGACCGGCGCCTGGAGGTCCTGGTTGACGACTGCGCTTTGTACAGGCTCCGTATTGCCCGCGTTATCAACCGACCGGTACCGGATGAACTGGGTGCAGGCCGAACCAGCGGCGCAGGTGAGGCTCACGGGTTGTCCGTATGTCACGGAAGGCAGGCAGGTGTTCGCTGCATCAACGCAATATTTGGGGAACCCGGGGGCGACACCGGAACCGGCGCCGTCACTCGCCGTCATCGTAACGGTAACCGGACTTGTGGCCGTCCAGGCGCCGAACGTATAGCCTGAGGCGGATGCTGTTGTGGCCGGGGCCTGGAGATCCGGCGGGTTCTGTTTCACGACAGAGCTCTTCACATTCTCGCTGTTGCCGGCTTTGTCAACCGATTGATAGCGCACATACTGGGTGCAGCTCGAGCCGCCGGTGCAGGCCACCTGGACCGGTGCGGCATAGGAAAGATTCGGGGTACAGGTGTTCGCAGCGTCGAGGCAGTACTTTGGATAGCCGGCGGCGATGCCGGAACCGGCGCCGTCACTCGCCGAGAGCGTTACGCTGACCGGACTGGCGGCTGACCAGCTGCCGAATATATAGCCGACAGCCGAAGCAGTGGTTGTGGGTGCGGTATTGTCGATGGTAACCGTGACCCCTCCGCTGCTGGTTTCCACACAATCCTCTTCGCCCTTCGCGCGCGACATGATGACATAACTGCCGTCCTTCCTCTCTTCCCATGCATCTGCGTCATCGTCAACCCTGGTGGAGATACGCCAGGTGAAGCTCCACGTGGACCAGGAATGGTCCGTTGATGTGTCGCTCGCCAGACGCCACGTCTTGCCGCCGTTCGTGGACACTTTGACCTTCACCACGCGGGAAGCCGAGCTGCTTGCCGTACCGGTGACCGTATAGGAAGCCGTGTTGCCGATCACGGCGTTGTTCAGGGGAGCGGTTATATGGGAGACGGGCGGGGAGGCACATCTCCCGCCTCCCGTCTCCGCTCCGGATGTGCGGGCAAGGGGGGGTAGCATTGATACGCACAAGGCCATGACCGTCATGACGATACATCGGAGGGCGCGGAAGTTCTTTTTCGGGAATAAGGATGTCAACATGTTGTACATAAGTCATGCCCTCCGGAGAAAATTTATTTCGTCGTTAAACTGCAGGAAACGCAGAGCGAAAATCTCAAAAAAGTTTCCTGTACGCGGCTCGAGGCGCTGTCACTGCGACTTGAGCCGCAGCTCTATGGTTGCGTTGGCTCGGGGATCCAGATCAAAATGGTGCATCGCGGACTTCGCACGGTTCTGAGATAGCAAGTATTGCGCCAACCAGTTTTTTTTGAACTAACATTCTCAGCTAGGCGAAAAATATCCTTTTATCATGATATTCAAAACGTGCAATAATTTGTCTCTCCACGCAGATTGGGAATTGAGGAGGTCATTTCACCGCATCCTAGGCTAAATCACTGTGGAGGGCTCTCCTGCGGAGCGTCCCCGGCGGTCGGTACACACCACCCGTATCTCTAATATCGAGAGCAACACCAACGTCTCCTGGGCACCAACTGCCACACCGCCTTCGCAGGGCCACACCCCTCTACGCTTGTCAAACCTCCATCCCGGAACCGAAAATCCTGTTTTCCTTTTATGCGAAGAAGGTCAGTATGCCGCCCGGAACTTGACCTTCCGGGCCTGCGATGTTGAGAAGCGGACCATTCCGGGATATAATAAGAGAACGCAGGGATGAGAAGAGGGAGGAGACATGGAAACCGTGAAGAGGTCAACGGCAAAGAACGGGCTGGAAATAACCATCAGGCCGGCCGAGGCTGACGACTCCTGCTCGATCATCGATACGGTGCGGTCGAACGCGGTTGAGCGCAGCTATGTGCTGATGGAGCAGTACGGCGCGGACATAGCTTCCGAGCGGGATTATATCGGGGCGCTGGACAGGAAGAAAAACCTTCTCATCGTTGCGGAAACGGGCGGCGAAGTCGTGGGCTGCCTCGCGGCACTCCAGGCGGATGCAGGCATGAGGCCGGAGACCAGCCACATCCTCCACGTCGGGCTTCATCTGAGGGAACCCTTCCGGGGGCTCGGCATCGGGCGCAACCTGCTCGACTACTCCATGGAATGGGCCGGCGAGATGGGATATAAAAAACTCGAGGCAAATATTTTCACGACGAACAAGCGATCCCTCAGCCTGTTCAAGAAGGCCGGTTTCCTGGAAGAGGGAGTGAGGCAGAACAGGATCCGCATGGGCGCCGAGTATATCAGCGAAGTGCTGATGGGGAAGCTGCTCTGACCCTTGCCCACGCGTTCATGCCGCTCACTTTTTCAGCCGTTGATCGTGGGAATGGGCACGGTGACGCTGAGACGCGATGACAGGGAGACAGGGTGACCGGGGGACGCGGAGACGTACAAAGAAGAAACGACTGTGGAGCAGTGCCGGGAATCGCGGGCGATCTTGGTGAAAAACAAATAAGAGAGACAGAGCAATAGCTGAAAATTGGTAAAACTATGGCGCTACCGCTTGTTCTCATGACACATCCGCTGCCGCAGGACTGGGTGGCATCCCTGCAGGGCCGCGTACGGCTGCTGGTCGGCCGCGCAGAGCCGCCCGGCTTTGGCCTGCAGCTCCTCGAACAGCTCCCTGAGGCCGAAGGGATCGTGTCCATGCTCATTGACAGGGTCGATGATGTCTTGCTCCGCCGCGCCCCGCGCCTGCGCGTTGTGAGCAACTATGCCGTGGGCTACGATAATATCGACGTTCCTGCCTGCACCCGCAGAAGGATCCCGGTCGGGAACACCCCCGGCGTTCTGACGGACGCCACCGCGGACCTGGCCATGACGCTCCTGCTGACCTGCGCGCGCGGGACCATGAAAGCCGCGATGGATGCCCGCAGCGGTCTCTGGCGCGCCTGGACGCCCACGGGCTGGCTGGGCGCCGACCTGCGCGGGGCCACGCTCGGCATCATCGGCATGGGAAAGATCGGCAGGGCTATGGCCGAGCGGGCAAAAGGGTTCGGCCTGAACATCGTCTACTTCAAGCCGAACCGCGACCGGTCGATCGAATCAGCGCTTGGCACGCGATATCTCCCGCTGGACGACCTGCTCCGGGAGAGCGACTTCGTCTCCCTCCACTGTCGGCTCACCCCGCAGACACTCGGCCTGATCAATGAGGCGGCCCTGCAAAAAATGAAGCGTACCGCCTTTCTGGTCAATACCGCGCGCGGCCCGGTCGTCGAGACCGCGGCCCTCGTGCGCGCCCTGCAGGAAGGCTGGATCGCCGGCGCAGGGATCGACGTCACTGATCCGGAGCCGCTGCCGGCGGGCCATCCTCTCTACGATCTGCCGAATTGTCTTGTGGCCCCCCATATCGGCTCGGCCACGCACGGCACGCGCCGCCGCATGGCGGAAATGGCCTGCGAGAACCTGCTTGCCGGGCTCGACGGACGCCCACTCCCGAATTGCGTCAACAGGGAGATCTATGGATAGAAGATCTTTCGACTCCGGTCCGTGGCAGCATGCGAGCGGATCAGAGAGGGTATTGCGGGTAAATAGCTTAGACTGAGATGAAGGAGACGAACAATGCCAAACGCGATTGCAACGGTACTCGAGAAGGTGAACACCGGCCTTGGACAGGGCAGCGTTCTGGACCAGATCGATAAGCTCTTTCGCAAGCAGCAAAGGATCAATTTGTTTGAAAAGCTCGAGACGATCGATGCAAGAGAAATCGAAAAGTTTCCGGTCGAGCTTTATAAAAGCATGCCGCAGAGCGGGAAAAAACAGCCGGCCTTATTGCGCTTTTCCCTGCCGTCCTGGCAGGGTCACGATGAGATCTTCTGGCACGCCCTCGGCGACTATGTTATTCTCGCGGTGCACCGGGTGAAAGACGTGGAATTCGACAGCTCCCGAGGACGGCTGAAGGTCGAATATTTCCCCAAGATACGAGGACGGATCAAACATCCGGAGGACATCAGGGTGATCATCCAAAAACTCGCTTATCTGGTGGATACCGAAGCTTTGCCGACAGACTTCACCCGCTTCCGGCGGATGACAGAACGACGTGACAGCTTGGGCGAGATGAGCAAGGAACAGGCCGCACTTATCGGCGCGGCATTAAAGCTCATTCAAATATAAGAGAGGCCGCAGGATTCGGAGACGCGGCGACGGTAAGAGACGACACGGTGACGGGGGGACGGCAAAAAACGACACGGGGACGTGGAGACGGGGCGACACAGGCACAGGGCGCAGCTTTCTGTTTTTAACTGACCGGGATTGGATGACGCGCAACAGGAGAGATTAATATAATAGGGTCTTCTGGGTTTGATGTGGGCAGCTTTTATTCTGTTTGCACCCTTAAGAGCATAAAGTATTTTTTTTTTGCACATCCCCTTCGCGTCCTTAATGAAATATTTGACCTGTCTAAGGCCACGTCCGCTCGACCGCGCAAACTCGGCCTGCGGCCTCAGACAGTGCGCATTCGCCCTTTGGAACGCTACCGTAGGCCAAGACAGGTGCCCAAATATTTCATAGGTCTACTCCGGGGACGTGCGGGGTTTGGGTAAAGATTAGAAGCAAAGGTTCTTGCGTAGTTCCCATGCGAAAATTTAGCCAGGCGACCGAGCCTGTAGCCAGTGTTCATGAGCCTGCACCCAGCGCTTATGAGTGTTTACGCGAATGCAGGGCGTGCGCAGCGCGAATACAGGCCATCCGAGGGTTAAGCATTTCGGACTGTCTAAGCCCAAAGGGCGAGTTTCCGAAATGTACCGAGGACGACCGAGCCTGGCGTAAAGAATTTTCGCCGGGCGCCCTTCTTTGGGTCACCTTTCTTTGGGCGCGCAAGAAAGGTGACGCGAAAAAAACATGAAAAAAACATTATGTGTATGCTGATAATGATTGATAACAGTTAAGTGCAAGGACATAGGTGACTCTTTATCGACCCACACAAAAGTCAGAAGAACCATCTACTATAAGGAAGGAAAAAGTAGTGCCTTGAGTTTTGAGTGTTTGCGAGGCTGGTTCCACAGTATTTGCCTCAGCAGATGCTTCAGGCTTCCCTCTCTGCTGCTCGTGAGGGCTTGCACACCGCATCATGCATGAAGGCGCTCTGTCTACTACGGTACCTCTCCCCTCAAAACCCAAGGCAAACCGGGATATTCAAGCACCTTATTTATACTATAGCACAGATTTTCTCCCAGTTAGAATCTATCTGCGCAAATCTGCCTGCACCCAGCGTTTACGAGCGGGACCCTTGAGTGCAGGGCGTGTACTCTGTGGACAAAATTCTTTTAGAACCTAGTCTATCCGCAGATGTCGTACCCTGCTGTTGCCATGACGCGGGCATAGGCAGATGTCGCAGAAAAAACTGAAAAGACATCCGGGTTTAAAACGACACAAACCGAATCTAAGACTCTGGTTCTCCCGCCGAGTTAGAATCTATCTGCGTAAATCTGTGTAATCTGTGGACAGAATTCTCACAGGTCCTTTCTATCCGCAGATGTCGTACCCTGCTGTTGCCATGACGCGGGCACAGGCAGATGCCGCAGAAAAAACTGAAAAGACATCCGGGTTTAAAACGACACAAACCGAATCTAAGACTCTGGTTCTCCCGCCGAGTTAGAATCTATCTGCGTAAATCTGTGTAATCTGTGGACAGAATTCTCACAGGTCCTTTCTATCTGCAGATGTCGTACCCTGCTGTTGCCATGACGCGGGCACAGGCAGATGTCGCAGAAAAAACTGAAAAGACATCCGGGTTTAAAACGAAGCAAACCGAATCTTAAGACGCTGTACCTCCCTATCAATCGCCAAGCGTAGTCGGTTCCTATTGCATAAGCGATATCTTTCTCGCCGGTCGAACGCGCTCCATCAACGCACCGCTGCCCAAGCTCTCGTAAGCATCTCTCGTAAGCATCTTCGCTTCAAACCTGTCGGCGCGCTCCTGAGCATCCCGGTACAAGTGCCTTCGCTGTTTCACGACCACATGGAAGGTTCCCTGCTGATAATTTACCGGCATGAATACGCCGGCCTCCCGCGCGAGGAGGTCCGCCTGGACAAGAGACCACTCGCTGCCGGTGACAAATCCAGCGCTCTTCCCGACCGGAAAGCCGGCAGCAAAACCCAACAGCAGCAGAATGACCGCATATGCCGCCCGGAGAGCAATCTTTGATGGTATGGTTTTCATAGCCCCTCCTTCCTCGTGAGAGCCATTTCCGCGCCGAGAGCCAGGCAGCGCTTGTCGCTAGTAGGGGGACACGAAGCAGGTGCTCAGCCCCTTCGACGCCTGTTCCTGATGCACTGCTTTCCCCAGTTCCTGCCCGCTGGATTCGAGCAGGCTGGCAGCGGACATTTGCTCCCAGTTGCTGAGATGTAAAAGCCTGACCACCTTGTGGGCGATGCTTTTTTTCTCGTCCGGCGTGATTGCCGCGCAGGCTATGCTCGTGCGGCAAAAACGGGAATAGCTGCAGCCGGTATTATGACACTTGTCCTCGACGGTTATGCTCTTGGACAGATTCCTCGGCTGGTCGACATTACAGCCTTTGATCACGGCGACATGATAGGCGAGGAGCTGCAGCGGCACGATGGTGACAAAAGGAACGAGCGCGGGATGCGTCGCCGGCACCACGATCATGTCGTCCGCCTTGTTGCGGAAGGCGGCGGGCGAATCGGTGACCACGATGATCCTTCCTCCCCGCGCCCTTACGTCCTCGATGTTCGACAGGATCCGCTCGTGCAGGCCGTCGATCGTTGCCAGGAAAACCACGGGGACGCCTTCCTCGATCAGCGCGATGGGGCCGTGTTTTATTTCACCGGCCGGATACCCGTCAGCGTGAATGTAGGCGAGCTCCTTCATCTTGAGCGCGCCTTCGAGCGCGACGGGGTAGTTTATCCCCCGGCCGACGTAGAGCATGCTCTTGGCGCCAGCCAGGGTCTTTGCGATCTCCCTGACCTTTTCATCGGTCTGGAGCGCCTGCCGGATGAGCCCCGGCAGGTCGAGCAGGAACGGCTTGAGCGTCTGGATCTCGAGGTTGCTGATCTTGCCTTTCTTGGCGCCCAGGGCAATGCCCAGGAGACTCAGGGCGGCAAGCTGGGCGGTAAAGGCCTTGGTGGATACCACGCCGATCTCCAGCCCCGCGCGCGTGTAGAGGACCGAATCGGCCTCGCGCGTGGTCGTGCTGCCCACGACATTGCAGATCGTCAGGGTCCGCGCTCCGTTCTCCTTGGCTACGCGTTGCGCCGCGAGGGTATCGGCCGTTTCTCCGGACTGCGTGATGGTGATGAGCACCGTTCCCTTCGGGATGATCGGGCTCATGTCCCGGAACTCCGAGGCGATGTCCACGGCCACGGGGAGATGCACGAACTTCTCGATCATATACCGGCCGACGAGACCGGCATGGTACGAAGTACCGCAGGCCGCGATATGGAGCCGCCTGAGATCCCTGATGGTGCCCGAGATGCCCATCTCGTCCATCAGCCTGTTCGTGTCGTCCAGCCACTCCCGCAGGGTGTCCATGACCCCCTGGGGCTGCTCGTATATCTCCTTGAGCATGAAATGATCGTATCCCTGCTTCTCGGCCATCGCTGGCGTCCAGTTGTTCGTTACGATCTTCCCTTCGAGCGGCAGGGGCTCCCGGGAATCGACATGCTTCAGATCGACCCCGCTGCTTCTGAGCACGGCCATGTGCCCGTCTTCGAGATGGATGAAGTTCCTCGTATAGGGGAGGAGGGCGGGAACATCGGACGCGAGGTACTGGGCATCCGCGCCTATTCCGATGACGAGGGGGCTGTTGTTGCAGACCGCGAACAGCGTTTCCGGCGTGCCCTCGTGGATGATCCCCAGGGCATAAGCCCCGCGAAGGTGCGCGACCGCGTGCTGGATCGCCTCGTCGATGGGAAGACCGCGGTCAAGATAGCGGGCGATCAGCTGGGGCACTACCTCCGTGTCCGTCTGTGAGGAAAAGACATGTCCTGCAGCTTCCAGTTCGGTCCTGAGCTCGCGGTAATTCTCAATGATGCCGTTGTGCACCACGGAGACGCCTTTTACGGTGTGCGGATGGGCGTTGGCCGTGGACGGCGCCCCATGGGTGGCCCATCGGGTGTGGCCGATACCGATCGTAATGATTGGTAAGGGGGTCGGCAGCATTTTCTGGAGGTCCTTCAGACTGCCCGGAGTCTTGTAAACCTCGATCCCCGATCCGTTCTTGAATGCGATTCCCGACGAATCGTAGCCTCGGTACTCCAGACGGGTAAGACCGTCAAAGAGAAGCTGCAAAGAATCTTTTTTCCCGACATATCCGACGATTCCGCTCACGATCTCTCCCTCGCCGACTCTCAAAATACAGACAACAGCATTGCCATCCTTGACACGTTACCTGTCAGATATAAAGCAAGATGGGTGCCGTATACGCCAGAGGGTGATAAACTCGTGCGGTGCCCTTATTCCTTTTTATTATTAGAACATTATAAGAGAAGACAAAATTCCTTTTTTGACCTCTGATTTGTCATTTCGGGGTAGATGGCACGACAATAATCGTTGGTGCCTACAATAAGTGGCTCCGGAGAATACAACAGTGAATCGGAGTCTGAATCAATTCTTCATTACAATAGAGTGCTTTATATATTTCATACTACTTTTTTCTTATCCAATCGCTCATGTAATGTGTATCCATTATATACAGTTGATACTTTCGATTTAGTAGACGCGAAATAACCACTCCATCCGCGAAAAAACCGTACCCTGTACCTTATGACAAATGAGTGAGTGGCCTCCAAGTGTAAATTGAAGCCCAGACATTTTCCTGGCCGATAGTTGCTTTCGATCCAGAGTGCCCTGGTGATAGATTAACTTGTAGATCGCCTCAGGGCCGATAGACTGGCCGGTCCTCTCTTATTTGAGACTACCAGCAATGATCTCCGCGGCCCAGTTGATCTTAAGCTTTCGCCGGACGAATTGCTGAACAACCAACGGCTACGAAAGAGTATCCGGCAATACACAGATCGCCATCTCTTTTCTGGACTTTTGCCCGTGGTTATAGTACTTTTGCGTTAGCGGCTCCTGCCCGAACAACCTGTTTATTCGCATATCAAACATCCACCTCGGAACCGCATTCCATCCCCGTTTTACCGGAAGAAGGTCAGTGTGAAGCAGGGCCCAGAACTCTCGGCGGCTCAGGTCTCACGGTGAATAAAGGCCTCTATGAGCAAGTTCACGGATTACATAGATGGTTTAGCCGATGAGTCCGCGACGCTGGCCAAGGAAGAACTTAAAGAACTTATCATTTCAGCCAAGAACGATGAGTCTGAATTTGTGAGATTGCAGGCGGTAAATGTCGAACACTGGACCGTCATGCTTGCAGCAGGCGCGTTGACACCCGCAGGTTTTAAAAGGCTCGTGACACAGATGGATGTTCTCACAGAACTGGAGACCATCAAGCTGGATGCCGCGGCCAAAGCCAGCGCCCGGCGTCTTGCGGACGGCATTCAAAGACATGTGATTGACGGGCTCTGTAAGCTGTTATAAGAGCGAGATCGGTGCAGTACAATTTACGCACATTGTCAGTTTAAGGAAGATTGAATGCCCTAGGCCCCGAAGACATAGCCCGTGAACAGATCGACCGGATGCGCAGCGGTTCATGACGGGGAAGGATGAGGAAGAGAAGCATGAAGGATAGAAGAGGAGAACATCAACATTCAATACCTGACCCTCCGGGGTTCCCCAGGGCGACGTGGAATTTAAAGACCGATGGCCAGGCCTGGATTATTATGCCGGAATCGGTGAGCGAGGGTTGGTTGCATTCATACGTGTCAGGGATTGGAAGTAGATTATATAGGCGTGATCATCGGTCCCGATCTGATAGTCCGAAACGGACAGATCATCACAAAACCGGAAGAACGCTCAGGAATGGACAGGTCGATCCACGGCTGGAGAGCGCTGATGAATCAAGACCCAGCTGTTGCTAAGGAGCGGCTTGATGCGATTATCAAAAACACCTACAGGACCCTGATGACCCGTGGACAAAAAGGCTGCAATGTCTACTTTGTCGATGACGAAACAAGGGACTATTTTAACAGCCGCCTGGAATCACTTGTCCAGGAAATCCGACCATACGAGAATGCGCTGCCACTCCTAGAGCTTTGAGCAGCAGCGAATGCCTCATTTGAGACCTTCGAAGGCTATTTCGCAAATGAAGAGAGCTTCTCATGGCAGCCGGTCAAAGACGGACCTTTTGCAAAGGACAGATTCCTGGTCCGGGCCGAAGGTGATTCAATGGAGCCGAAGATCAAGGATGGCCAATTGTACCTTTTTAGGAAGGACCCGGGAGGCAGTCGAAACGGCAAGATCATACTCTGCCAGGTGCGTGGGTTTGCCGGCGAGGCACCTGTTGCGTTGATCAAACAATATCGAAGTGCAAGGACTTCAAGCAATGAAAATATCGGTGAAGCGAAAGCGATCGTTCTCTCCTCCCTAAACGAGAAACATGAGGATATCGTTTTGACGGGAGGGGAGCATCTGTCAGTGATAGGGATATTTGAGAGAGTCATTGAGGAGTAGAGGAGCAGGGGGGGCGGCGGGGCTGTGACTCAGTTCCGCGGACAGGCATAATGACAAAGAGAAAATGGGGTCTTATTACATCTGGAGCTACGTTTGAGGCGCTTGTAACTACCCTTATCTTTTTCGAGGATCCGAAGGCAGCACTTTTCGGTCGTCGAGGTAAAGATGGTGGGCAGGATGCGCGCTCAGGCGATGGATTACGAGTATTTCAGGCTAAACACCATGAGGACGGCTCAGCTACTAAAGCGATTACAGACGCAAAAAGTGAAGCTGCTAAGATCGCAGAATATCGAAAGCCGGAACACGCACGACATCTCCAGTGGAAGGGAGTAACACACTGGCGCCTTGTTACCAATGCGGTATTCAATCCCGCAGACAAACAGAGGTGGGATGCCGAGGTGGTCCCTCTCTTCCTAGCACAGGGGTTGAATCCAGACTATTGGGAACGCGCAAATCTTGACGGACTTCTTGACAAACATCCGGAGGTAGAGCGGTCTTTTTTCGAGAACGAAACACGGGTTTTTCTTTCTCTGCCCGAGATTCGCGAGCGATTGCCGGAGGAAGACCCTTTTTTGAGACGCGAAACACTCACAACATTCCGAGGGCGCGAGGCCGAAGCAAAAGATGTTCGCTCTTTCCTGTTATCGGATGCCTTGTTCCTTGTTGTTCACGGTGAAGGGGGAATTGGAAAAACACGACTTCTTGTTGAGGCTGGAGATGAAATCGCATCGGAGGGGGAGTGGCAAGTCTTTTGGGCGAACGTCGCTAGTATGGCATCCTCATCCACCTGGTTTGACTCCATCGTTTCCGAACGCACCACACTATTGCTCGTTGATGAGCCTGATGATCCGCAGTTGCTGCGCATCTTATCGGAACAGTTAGGCTCGCGGTTCGGTCGTACGGCAAAATGGAAGGTCGCAATTTCTGTCCGCTCACCTAAAAATCCAGTACTACGATATTTATTCTCTCCCAGAGTGAAGGAGCGGGTTCAGGAACTACAGATAAGTGAGCTCGCAGCTGTGGCAGCGGAGGAAATGTGTTTTGATCTTCTTAGCTCCGGTCCTCTTGGTGGCACTCCCAATGATTGGCGCAAGGATGCTGCTCGCAAGCTTGCTGCACGTTTTTCGAATCGTCCGATCTGGCTTACACTTGCAGTTCACGTTCTCGAAGTGCATGGAGATCTTGCAAAAGTACCTGCCACGGCGGCAGATCTGGCAGACCTATATGTAAGTGAAATTATCAAGCTTCAGCAAGATGCCAACGAAGATCAGGTTCATACACTGCTACAATATATTGCACTCCTCGGGACTATAAATCGAGAAGACAAGGCAACCCTTGAGCTGTTAAGAGGCGTGTGTAAAATTGATAACGATACTGCAGTTTTGAAATTACTGGCTGATTTAGTTAAGCGGCGTGGTCTCACGCAGCGCGGAGCGGAGCAACGATTGGTTGAGCTCAAGCCCGACGTCTTACGGGATCACATACTTCTAAGCTGGTTGTCTGTCGATATTGGCTACGGTGCTACTCCGATCCAACCATCGGAGGACGCGAAAAATATTGTAATTGGTGTTCGTGATGCCGTTCTAAAGGGTAGCATTAGCGCATTAGGGCGGACCATTCTCACTTCATTGGCGCGGACTGAATTTCTTCTACGGCTATCTGGAAAAGCTGTTCCTCTGCTGGATCCTTTATTTACTGGTATCCTTGCTGGTCTCGCAGAAACGACTGCAAGCCAACGACTTATAATTGCGGAAGTCCTTCAGGATTTCGCTGCGTATCGTCCTCCTGATACTGTCGAGATCAGTCGCGCTCTTCGATCTTCTATTGTCAAAAGTGAAAAAACTGAGGGTTATTTTGGTAGTCGTGAGATAGGCCAGGATGACATCGTTATGGCACTGGCATGGCCTATATTTCACGCGGCAATGGGTGCTCAGTCTGCAAATGACTGCGTGGTTGTGCTTAAAGAGCTTTGCATCCTGGCAGAATTGGAGGCTGAAGTTGGGTTGCGGCGAACAGGCGGGCTTCCGAACGATGGGAAACGGGCTGGTCAGCTGATCGGAAGAACAATAGGTGGGGGGCCACATTTCTCGGCCGATTTTACGGAAGCGGCAAGCACTATTTCGTATCAATTACTCGAAGAGATTATTAACGTGCCAGCCACTCCTGCTAAGGGAGCCGTAGTAAAGGCGCTCTTAGAACCGACTCTTTCAGTTGAAAGACAGCAGACCTATAGTGAAGGTTTTACGATCCACTTTAGCAGAATGATCATTCTACCAAGCCATCCTGCATGGAAGAAACGCGAGATGTTATTGACACGGCTTAAGGATATTCTCAAAGACGCTGATGTACCGTCAGCATCTCGAAATTTGCTATGGAGTCTATATGCGGAAGCCCACAGGACTGTTAACTATTGCATTAAACAAGTAAAGTCAGAGGAATCCCGCAAGCAAATGCGACAAGTGTTGCTTGAAGATCTAGTGTGGGCATACCCTGTACTAAGTGCTCGCAAGGACAATCTTGCGGAACTTATGGCAGCACGCGATTTATGGAATTGGCATTATCGGTTTGACGATGACCCTGAATTCAAGAAAGTTAGTACTGATCTAGAGGCACTTTATGACAGCAACAGCCTATCTAGTGAATTTGATCCACTGACCAATCATGATAAATGGGAACAGCAAAATGCTGCATACGCCGCAAAAGCCGAAGCATTGGCTGCTGGCAAGCCAGGGGGCATTGATGAGTTTCTTTCTCGTGCCGTGAGTTTCTTTCTCGGGAATGAAAATGAACTTTATCATCTACATGGTGTGGCGTTAAAACTTGGAGAACTTGCCACCAGCAGTAAAATCGTTCGCGATTTTGTATATAAATCTCTTGCAGAACCAAAACCTACTTCTCGAACTGAATTCGCAATCGATATAACCGTGAGCTGGATAGCAAGTACCCGTAAAGAAACTTCGTCAGCATCTGCTTTTCAGTTAATCTTGGAATTGATGAAGATGTGTGGTAGCGATGAGCAGAGGATCCGATTTATCCTCCGACAATATGCTAGGCTTCGTCTTGCATCTGCACAAATAGAAAATCCGGAATATGATTTTATACGCTCGCTAAGCGGACTTTTCTTGGAGCAAAAGGAGGGTGCAGCATATATCGAAGTAATCGGGTGGACATTTACTTATAAATGGCTAGAGCTCAAAGCGCTCATAGATGCGATCTTGGATCGAATTGAGCCAGCACATCTCGCGATCGCTATTAGAAACCTAGTAGATACCATATACTATGCTGTGAGAGAGAAGTCTCCGGCTCCACAGCCTCCAGATGATTTAGGACAGTGGTTCCTGAATCAACTAATACGATTGCCGAAACTCGACGATATCGGTGCTAATGCTGATTGGTATATTGAAGATTTATTTAAGAGAATCGGGCGGGTTCATTTATCGTGGTTGCCAGGAGCTCTGGAAAAGCGGCGTGCGATGGAAGCTGCCGATGAATCGCATGTAGTTAGGGCAATAAGCCATCATCCAAAATTAAGCAGCTTTGTCGCTCCCGTTACAATAAGGGAGATAGCTAATCCTGATAATGTCAATGCAATTAAGTCCCTTGCAGATATGCTGCTTGATAAGACTGTGCTCGGATATTACATGCCAGAAATACTGCATGATGTCGATCCCGAAGGGCTGCTTGTGCCCGACGAGATTGTTTCACGACTTTCAACAGCAACGACTCGTGATGACGTTTGGTGCTTTGCAAGAGTTGCAGGCACCTATGATATCGGCAGTACAAGCTGGCGGAAAATAGCACGGCCTGTCGTTATTCGCGCAAACAAGGCGGCTAGTGATGAAGAACGAAGAGATCTTTTCGTAATTATTTTACATCATGGAATGAAGTCATGGTCTGGAACTCCGGGCCAGGTACCCCAATTGTTTATAGATGCAGTGAACACAGCTCGTACTCAACTAGACTCAGAGACTGACACGGCTTTTAGGCCATTCTGGGAATGGAATCTTGCGATTGCTGAGGCAGAGCTCAAGGCCCAAGAAGAGCAGGCAAAGGAGATGAGGGGCGAATGAGTAAAACACTAGAACAAAGGATGCTCGCCTCGATAGCAGTATTTGATGGCGTCTATGCGGCTCTTTCTAGGCATACAGGAAAGCTTCGACCTGAAGTTGAAACAATGTTCCGAGAAATAGTAGACTATCGCAGCGATATTAATCATTGGAAGAGTATATTTGAGGCGCGTAACGCAGCACTGCATCTTTTGGACGGGCTCGAAGCTCACGCTGATACTGCCGACATGGTCTTGTTTGGCTCAAAGCGCATTAAGTTCGAGCATGCTCGGACAATTGGTGTTCAAGCTTACTTAACGACGACCTGGGCGCTAGCCGACAGAATTGCCGGATTGGTCGGTCAGGTCTTTTGCACCCCTGATGCTGGTTTCAACACTGTGAGCCCGCCTCAACTCATTTCCCATTTCATCAATCGGGAGAGAACGAAGAAAACTACCGCGGCAACTCTCTACGAGTCTTTACGACAAACTTTTGGATGGCCAATTGGTCTATCCTATGCGATGCGAAACCATTTTGTGCATGATGGGGCCCAGATAAGGAGTTTTCACTTCTTCGCTGGCGCATCACGATTGGACGCTTTTCGAATTTCCAACGAGGGATGGGATAGAATTGAAGGACAAGCAAAATCATATAATGTTGATCCGTCATATCACCGGGCTGGTACAATATGGCCTGTCGATCCTAAGGCCGACCTTCGTTTACTCCTGAAGGCATGCGAGCGCGAAATGGACGATGGGCTTGGTGTTCTTTTGGGATCGGCATGCAATACACTGCATAGCCATGTGGGTTTTATGCTTGGCGAGGACTAGCGGAACATCATGAAATCAGGCCATTACAATTTACATTAATCGAAGCCATATCATGAAGTATGAGCTCACATATTTTCACTGTGGCGATCAGCTCAGACGCACTTTGGCTGCTGAAATAGCAGAGGTCGAGTCGGTCGTTGCTTCCGTACAATGGGATCAAGAATTCCATTATGGCGAGGCAGAGACCACGCATGATCATCAAACCGCATACAACAAGGCCATCGCTGCACGGTTCCTGGAACTCGGATGGGAACCACAGCCGCTTCTCCGGGAGGAACCCAAGCTGATCGGGGATTTTCGCAAAGGGCTCGTGTTCGTTGAAGTGCAGTTTGGCAACAGCTCGACCTTGTACCGGGATTACTATAAGTTCCAGTACGGTCTGGCTAATGGGCTTCTTTCCTTAGCTGTCCTGATCGTTCCCACGTCAGCAAAGAAATTCTTCCCCACAAGAGCAGCGAGCGTTCAAAACATGGCAGAATATCAACTTGCAAAGACCTGCCTGAGCGTCCTGCCGATCAATGTGCCGACATTGCTGATCGGCCTTCTGCCGGAGAACTGAGAATGCTATTTAAGGAGTTGCAGGAATTTATTCAAAAGAAGATGCGCATGAGCCCAGTGTATCAGCCGGTCAAAACGGCGGCAGGGTCAGGTCTTGCTTCTTGCAAAAGAAGATTTGACACCGTGGTCTCTGCAAACGCTTTATGACATGATTCTAAAGGAGGTGATAATCAAATACGCACAACAATCACACAGTGCTATCGCAAGGTGAGGCGTATAGGGAGATTACGAACAACTTTCAGGAGGTATCTCAGAAGGTATCTATGAAACCCGCATGCTCAAAGATTCTTGCCCTGTCTGCTTTGGTCGCGTTCGTTAGTATGGCATTGATTCCCGTGGTGCACGCACAGGAACCTGCGAAAGTAACCCGCAAAGTTCTCTTGAAACAGGACATGACCATCCCGGACCGGGAGGCTGTCATGGTCGCGGTCGAATTACAGCCGGGCTCGGAAGAGGGCAGGCATACTCATCCCGCCGAATTGTTCGTTATTGTTCAAGAAGGAACCCTATTGCTCGAATGTGAGGGCAGGGATAACGTACTGTACAAGGCCGGCGACGTCTTCTCTGTTGGTCCCGGCAAAGTACACAATGGAAAAAATAC
>DATIZR010000012.1 GCA_035516965.1 Nitrospirota bacterium | reverse complement strand
GGTCTGCGATTCGGAGCCGATGTTCATCGTATCTCCTGGACCGGGCTGGACCTCGACCGAGATGGTCTGGTGGGTTTCGACGGTCACTCTATCGCCTATTTTCACCCGGCCAAGATTGCTCACATCATTTCCTACCTGAACCGTTCTGACGAGCCCTTCATCGTTCTTGAGCGTCACCTTCCGGCCATGATAATCGATATCCACGACCTTCTCCGTCGTCGTCGTGGCCTCGGTGATAATGAAGCTCGGATTTCCGCTGTCGCCCGTCGCCGCAATTGCGGGAACGAGCAACGCCATAAACAGAATTGTCATGCTCCCGACTATCCCCCTGATCTTCATGCAACACCTCCCTGATTCCGACCTTATCGTATCGATACTGTGAAACATGCGATTTTACAACCTTTCAGCGTTCAGCCCGATGGCTCCGGCAAGGTCCGGTCCAGGATGATATACCCGATGACCGCCGAAAGGAACGACCCGGCCAGAATGCCGAGACGCTCGTCTATGCTCTCGCCGAGGGTTCCCGGCTCGAAGGCGAGCGAGCTGATGAAGAGACTCATGGTGAACCCGATCCCGCACAGGACAGCCATGCCGTAGAAAGCCGTCCATCCGACCGATTCCAGCGGGCGGGCCAATCCCAGCTTCACGGCCAGGAGACTGAACAGGAATACGCCGATCTGCTTGCCGAAGAAGAGACCGGCAGCGATCCCGAGCGGCAGCGGATGGAGAAGCGACGACAGCCGGACCCCTGCGAGCGATATCCCCGCGTTCGCGAACGCAAAGAGCGGCAGGATCCCGTAGGATACCGTGGAATGCAGATCCTGCTCCAGCTCACGGAGCGGCGATCGCTCGTCCGCATGACCGGTCCGGAGCGGAATAAAGAACGCAAGGAGCACGCCGGCTATCGTTGCATGAATGCCGGATTTGAGCACCGCGATCCAGAGCGCCAGGCCGATGATGATATAGGGGGTCTTGTTCGTCACGCCGAGTCGGTTCAGGATGAACAGGGCAATGATCATCACGCCGGCGAACAGGAGCGCCGCCATGGTCAATTCCTCGGTGTAGAAGACTGCAATGATCAGGATCGCTCCTACGTCATCGAATATGGCAAGGGAGGTGAGGAAGACCTTGAGGGAGATTGGTACGCGGCTCCCGAGCATGGCCATCACGGCGAGCGCGAAGGCGATGTCCGTCGCGGCCGGGATAGCCCATCCGCGCAAAGACACGGCATCGCCGTGGTTGAGAGCGACGAAGACGACTATTGGCACGGCCATCCCGCCCAGCGCGCCGGCAGCCGGCAGGACCACCTGCCGCCAGCCCGCAAGCTCACCCTCCAGGAACTCGCGCTTCAGTTCCAGACCGATGAGGAAAAAAAAGACAGCCATCAGGCCGTCATTGATCCAGAGCAGCGCCGGTTTCGCTACCCCGATCGAGCCCACGTGCACTTCAAGGGGGGTTTCGAGAAATGCCTCATAGATACCCGAGACCGGCGAGTTCGCGGCGATAAGTGCGAACGCTGTCGCGGCCATCAGCAGCAGGCCGCCTGCCGATTCGAGCTTCAGGAACTCCTTGATGAAACCTGTCATCTTCTCGAACATGGGTGAAGGCCTTTCGCCATTACGTGCCGGCCTTTCGAGCAACCGGGGGAGCAACGTAAGGACCGCTTTCAATGGCCCGTCACTGGCCTGCGCCATGGCATTCATGGCACAGCATCTGCTTCCACGAGTCCCCGATGTCCACGGGATGGGGATATTTCATGACGTGGAACACGGCACTGTCCGTCCTGCCTGCGCCGGTTGCCCCTGCGCGCTCGATCAGGAGGTGACAGAGGCTGCAGTCCCGGGACAGGACCGCCCCGTCGTCGCTCCGGTGCTTTCCGTCGTGACAACGGAAGCATCCGGGCGAGAACCGGTGGCCCTGGTTGTTCGGAAAGGTCTTCCAACTGAGTTTCATGTGCGGGTCATAGTTCCGGTCGTAGGCGCGCTGGAGCTCCGCGATTGCCTGCTCTATCGCCGCCTGCTTCGCCGACGCCACCTCGGGATGGGTCTTCGCATAGAATTCCCTGATCGACCGGGCGATGCCGCTGTGCGCCTCCTCTCTCGATGGGTACTCTGCCTCGAGAGCCGCGACGGCAGCGCTTTTCGCCTCCGGCAGCCCGGGATCGACGAGATTTGTAGAAAGAAGCGCATTCAGGACGACGCTGGGCGGGTTGAAGGGATGACCTTGCCGGTTATGACAATCAACGCAGTCCATCCTCCTTGAACCGGCCTTTGCCGCCTCGGCATCGGACATCTTCGCTTCGATACTGCGGTACACCCTTTCCTTCCCGTCGAGCCGCTTTACCCGAATCCAGGGTATCACCATCCGCTTCGTGTCTGTCGCAGCGTAGACGATCTCTTCCGTGGTGCTGTAGTGCCAGTGCATTCTGGGCGGCCGCTCCGTCGTCGCCAGCTCCGCCTTGCCCATGCGCAAAAGCAGGTTGATCGTTTTCCGGGTGTTCTTCTTATCAGCGAGGAAATAGGTCCTGCTCTCGAGCCGCTGGCTGATCCGGTATTTTGGACCGTGGCAGTTTTCGCAGACATCCTGCGAGGGCCGGAGGTCGGCAACGGGAGTTGGAATGGGCCTTGGATAGCGGTCGGTCAAAATGTCGAAGAGCTGCCGCGTCCCCTTCATTTTATACAGGAGGAAATATTTAATGCCCGACCCGACATGGCAGGCGGAGCAGCCGATCCGGGCGTGCACCGCAAAGGCATGTGAGCGATCCTCCGTGTTGTGAACGGTGTGGCACAGCCTCGCGCAGAAGATGTCCGATTCGGTATACTCATAGACCTTGTACCCCGCGAAAGCATACAGCAGCGAGAGCACGAGGAACACCGCCAGGAGAGCAACGACCGCGTTGCGGTGACGGGATTCGTTGAAATCGACGACGAGGAGCGGACGTTCACCGGGAATCCTTTGCTGCCGCCGTCGCCGCTCCCTCCTGATGCCGATTATGATGAGCACGATGCCAAGGAGAACCAGCGCCGGCAGGACCAGAAAAATGACGAGGTCGGCATAGGGCCTGTGGTGCTCCGAAAAAGTCTCAGCGATTGCGAGAAACACGGTAAAAGCCGCGTTGAACACGGCGATGACCGCACCAATCAGGGAAACCGGGTTGTAAAAAGTGTCCGGCAGGCGCTTTCTCATGCTTCAGGCCCCTCCTTTATTCCTTGCAGACTTCGGCTTCAGCAGATCATCGTTCAGGCTACCTTGTTGAGCATCCGTCAGTTTCTCTTTCAGCGCCGTCCTCCGCCTCCGCGCATGCCGCCTCCGCCGCCGCGAGGCGTGGCTGCCGGAGCGCTCCGCTGGGCGGGCTGCGGCGCACTGGTGCGCTGATTGTACTGATTGTTCCACTGGCCGGTCCGCTGGTTTCCGGCAGCGCGGTTCGCGCTCTCGCGGTTCAGATCATTGGTCACGTCCCTGGTGCTGACCTGGCCCGTCCGGTCACCCACGGCTCCCTGCTTGGGTGATCCCCCCTGTGCCGGGAGCTGAGTGGCGGTGTTTCCCCGCGACCTGTCGGGTGAAGTCCAGCTTCCGTTCTCATACTTCTGCCATCCCGAATCGCTCTTGCGGTAAACATTGCCGTCCTTGCCCACATAGGTGTTGTTCTGCCCCTTGATCACGCTGCCGCCTTCGGACGTTTTGATGCCGCCCACCGTGCCCTGGTCCGTGGTCCTGTACGCGCCTTTGGCCCACTGGTCTCCATTCGAAACGACACCTGCTCCCCAGCTCCCGTACACGCTCGACCCTTGGGCGCCGGCAAACCGCGTTCCCGTTGATGGGTTGTAGCCCTGAGCAGCACGGATCGACCCGTTCGGGCCGTAGGCAGCGGCGCCCGTAGCCCAGGCGCCGGTGCTCGGGTTGTACGCCTGGCCGACCTTGTACCCGCCTGCAGGGCCATACGCGCCGTAGCCGCGCTTATACGTTCCCGTCGCCGCATTGTAGGATGCGCCTGCCCCGTAGCCGCCGTAGGGACCATAGTACCCGCCGCCCCGGTAATAGGTGCTCGTTGCGGGGTTGTACCAGGCATGAGCCCCGTAGGTGTAGGGACGGGGATAGTAAATGGGGTAGCCGTAGGGGGGGTAATGCCAGTACGGCGGGTAGTAATAACCCGTGCCCCAGAAAACGACGCCGAAACTCACGTAACAGCCCGTGTACCCCGACGAGTAGCTCGAAACCACAACTTCGGGCGACTGCTGGTACTGGACCACGTAGGTAACAGGATAGAGCGGCGAACTGGGAGGGATGGTATAGATCGCTTGCGGGACCGTGGACGCGACAACCCACGGCCCGGCCGGCTGGGATGCGGCGAACCAGATTCCGCGGTCGCAGGCATAGTACGCCGTGTCGCTCACCTTGATCACTGCGACCGAAGCGTTTATGGCATACAGGAGCGGCGGGGTCGTGCCCGGGATGGGTTCGAACTGGGGCTCCCCTGCATAGGAGACGGTCAGCTTGACATCTCCGGGCTTGATCGTGGCTGTCTGCGGGATCCCTGCAGCGCGCACCGATTCCTGCGCCTGGGGGGTGCCTGGTACCGAGTAGAGCACGCGTCCTTTTGGCCCCCCCGCCGGGATCGAAGCGAAGACCTTCGGCAGGTCGGCCGTTGCAAATCCCCACGGCCCGTCGAGCGACTTCGACGTCCGGTACCAACGTCCGGCCACGAGGAAGTACCAGTTCTTGTCCTTACGGTAGTAGAAGAGGTCCGCCTCGGTGTTCGCAACATAATCCAGGTCTTTCGGCCCGGCGGCCTCGTACTTCGGCTTTCCGTCGATCACGATCAGTTCCGCCGGCTCCGTTGTCATGAAGACGGTCGGTGCCTTACTGTACTGGGGCTGCTTCGGCGGCACATTCTCGCGGGCGTCCTTGAAGCTGTCGTCCGCGGGAAGTTTGGAAAAATCACCGGGCAGGGACTTGGCCACGGTCCAGGGGTCGCCCAGCTTGTTCGTGAACAGCCACGTCTGGCCGTCGAGCATGTAGTAGTTGGAGGTGGCCTCTTCGGTGAGCACGGTCCAGTTCGTGTTGATGGCGTACTTCAGGTTCGTGCCCTCTATCTTGGCGAACACGGGCTGGCCGTCGAAGATCAGGAGTCGCGCGCGCTCGAAAGCCACGATGATCCGCGGCGGGTCGTTCTTGAGCGGGATGCTCTTCCCCGAAGCCTCTTCCGTCTGCTTCAGTCCCACCAGGATGCGGTCGAGCGAGATCGGCACTGATTTATGGGGGATCATTGCCTTCACGGCCTTTTCAGCCGCGCTCGAGAGGGCGGGGTCAAGCACGGAAAAGGTCGCCTTTTCCACCTCGATGTCGTCGAGCGTGACCATGCGGCTCTCGAGATCGGTCGCGGTATCCGCCTTGATCCAGACAGCGCCGGCTATCGGCTGCTTCTGTCCCTGGAGCGTGACCTCGACGGCAATGCGGGCTTTCAGCACCTTCTGGTCCTTCCAGCTGTCCAGCTGCGGCTGATAGTAGACGAGCGTATTGCCGTCCTGCTGTTTCTGCCGCGGCCACCCCTCGTCGACGCCCCAGGCATGTCCGGCCCAGCCTATCCCCGCGCAGAGAACCGCGACCAGAAAAAGGCGTACGATCGCCGAGTGCCGGTGCTCCTGCCGATGACAGCGCGTTATGCTTTTCATGGTATCGCTCTCCTTATCACCCTCGTCTGGAACGAATGACGTACAGTACATCACCCGGCCAAAAGCAGCACTGTGCCGGCCATCGCCGGCACCCGAACGCGGAAATATCTCATTTGCTGCGCATCCTTCATGGGTGACTGATGACCGCCGGTGCGACCCTCAGGGGATGGTCAGGACCCGCGAGCCGGACCAACGATCACGAACGTCAGCCGGCCGTCCTGGTCATCTCGCTCACCAGACTTTTATCGATCAGCATGATCTCGATACGGCGGTTCTTCTGGCGTCCTTCCGGGGTATCGTTGGGAGCCACGGGATCGTATTCAGCACGTCCTGAGGGCACCATGAGCTCGGGAGGCACGCCGACCTCCTGCAGATAGCGGACCACGTTGGTCGCCCGGGCGACCGACAGATCCCAGTTCGATGGGTACGTGCTCTGAAGGGACTTGGCCACCGGCACGTTGTCCGTATGGCCTACGACGCGGATGATCTTGTTCTCGTAGCCTTTCAAGGCATCACCAACCTTCTTCAGGACCTCCTTGCCGCCCTTCTTGAGCGTCGCGCGGCCGGAATCGAAGAAGATCTTCTCGGCCAGGTCGACCGAGAGCATGTTCTTATACTGCCTTACCTGGAGCTGGCCCTTCTCCACTTCCTTGGAGAGGCCCTGCACCAGCGCCTCATACTGTTTCTGCGTCTGCTGGCTTGACGCCATCAGCGAGGACTTCTGCTGTTCCAGAGACGCGACCTGCTGTTGGGCCGCAGTTTTCTGCTGCTCCAGCGCGGAGATCTGCTGACTCAACCCTGTGTTGTCCTTCTCCAGTGCGGTCTTCTGCTTCTCGAGGTCGCCCTTCTGCTGTTCCAGTGTGCCCTTTTCCTTCTGAAGGGCGGCGATCTCCTGGTTCTTCCCCGTTTCCATCTTTTCGTACGTGCCGGTGCTGACGCAGCCGCTCACGACGAGTCCCGCTGCGAGAGCAGCCATACAAAAACGCAGATATCTTGCCATGTGCTTCCCCTCCTTTTCGTGATGTTCTCCTCAAGAAAAATTGAGAAACGATCCTCCGGTTCTGTGAAAGCATCCGGAGAATCGTCCTTTGAGACGGCGGTACCGGCTATTTCTTGAGCCCCACGTCCTTCATCGCCTGCTTGCACCGGCTGCCCAGTTGCTTCTCATTCTTATCCATGCAGGCCAGCAGGCGTCCCTGGCCGGGCTGGATGTCGGAACAGAACTTCGCGAGGTCGTCGCGGCACTCGTTTGCCACATAGGTCAAGGCCGTCAGAGCCCGTTCGAGCTGCACAGCGGCATCGTACAGGGCGTATTCGCACTGCCCGGACAACTTGTCTTCGCGGGCGTACAGACAGGCTAGTATCCGTCCCTCGCCGGGCGTCACGTCTTTGCAATAGGCTTCAAGCTCCTTGCTGCAACCTTTGGCCACGGATTCCACCAGTTTCTCCGCAGCCAAAACCTGTGTTCCGAACACCAGCACCATGCCAAGCGCCAAAACGATTAGCAACTTCTTCTTCATAGCAATATCCTCCTTATATTAAGTTTTTCCTCGATGAGGAATTCTGTTTCCATCAAAACATCTTTTCTGCTACCCTTATCAGTCTGCTCTTTAGATTGCATTTCACCCGAAACGTTTCATCGATTTGACCTCTTTCTGCAGGCTTACCCTGGACGTTCTTGACCGGGATTGATAATTTCCTGCTTCCTGCTCGCTAGAAATAGACGGCAGCATACAGCATCCCGCCGTTCCAGCTGGTATTAAGATACAGCGTCGAGCTGTCGTCCCGGTTCGCCTTCATGTTCACATTGAACCTGTTGTAGGCGGCGCCCAGGGACACATGACGGAGGAGACGGTACTCAAGCCCGAAGAGGAAATCCTGGAGTCCCCCTCTGATCTTGTCCTCGTAATTGATGAAAAAGAACTGGTAGTTGTAATACGCGGATAAACGGGGCGTAAACTTGTAGTCCGCGAACAGACCGAACACGGGCAGGGGCGCCGTTACCGACTGACTATCGGCCAGACCGAGCCTGCCTGCGCTGATGCTGACGGATGAGCGCATGACGAACAAACCGAAAGACGCTCCAAGCTCGACGGCATCGTTATGGTATGCGGAATACTGATAGCTCAGCTTGTATATATTGAACTCGAGTTTGCTGTCGACCGACGCGGAGATCGGGTAGGTCTGGCCGTCCCAGATGATGTCCCTGTCCAGCACCCTCGAACCGGTGAATTTCACGTCATAGCCGGAAAAGAGGAGGGCATGATTCTCGTTGAAGCGGAAGAACCCGTCCAGCCTGAAGACCGTCGACGAGGTATCGCCGCCCAGTGTATTCTGGAAATCTACATAGGTGCCGATGGGAGCGTTGATGGAGTCAAGACGCACGATCGTGCTGGCGTTTTGGATGGCATACCCGCCCAGCCGCAGCCCGAACCGGTCCGGGAACTCATCTGCCCGGGCCGGAGCTGCGGCAAGCAGCATTATTCCTGCCGCGCATGCAGCAAGGAGCCCGAAACAAAGGGAAGGCACGGAGGTTTGGCGATGCGCACGGCACAGGGAAAACAATACTGTTTTCATAAAAGGGTCCTTTCTTCGGGCTGTCTCCCCACGCACCGATAATGGCCGGGTCTAGGGGAACAGTTTATCGCGGAAAAGCCTGTTCGCGATGATCCTGATGTAAGGCTTTATCTCCTCCTGTGGAGCGCCCGAAAGGCGCGTCTCAGACTGCGCAGCCCAAATGAGCTTTTCGTTCTTGACATCGAACAGCCGGGTCTCGAGCACCAGGAACGTGTCCTCATGCGAATATCCCTGCGTGGTCGGTTGCGACGGCCCCGGGAAAGAGTACCCGACGCCGGCATAGGCGCCCCAGGCGCCGTACGAGCCGTAGGGAAGTCCGTACCCGGTCGTGATGGTCATCCCGGGGATGGTTTCCTTTGCCGTACGGCTCCCGACTACCCTGGTCAAAAGTACGGCATTTATTCCGAGTTCTTTTATCTTCTGCACCAGGGCATCACGCGCCTCGTCTCCCTCCAGGCTACCTGTCGGAAGGATACGGAAGCTCTCCCTCGCGGCGATCCCGCGGCTCGTGAAGTATTTTACGAACTCGCTTTCAAAGGTCCTCCTGGCCGTGTCGTTCTTCAGGACGCCGATGACAAGGACGTTGTCCATGCGTCCACGCTGAAAGGTCTCGTCCTTCCATACCTCTTTCACCTGCGTTGCCGCGCAGCCCGTCACCGCGAGAAAATACAGCGCCAGACAACCGCCCGACAGGCACATCTTGACGTTACGGGACCAGTTTCTCATGAGCAAGTCTCCCGACGATGGCGCTGGTGAACGGCTTGATCTGTTTGACCGCGCCTTGCTGATAGGTCGATTGAGACAGCGCAGACCAGATGGGCTGGCGCGTCACGGCATCGTACAGCGTCGTTTCCATGGTGAGGACGTTATAATCATAGGAAATGTCCCGTATGCCGACATCGCCCGAAACACCTCCGTAATAGCTGTCCCAGCTCGTGTCAAAACCTTGCGGTACGGCATAGCGGCGCAGCGGCGTGTGCGTGTCTCCCGCTTCTTTCTTTAAGAACTTCACCACGATGATCTGATCGGCGCCCAGTTCCTGCACCTTGGCCAGGACAGCTTCCTTTTCCGGTTTTTCTTTGCCGGGGAGCACGGCATAGCTCGCAATGGCGTCGCTCCCGCGCGTCTTGAGCTGACGTACGAACTCGTCTTCGACCAGGGTCCGGGGCCCGTACTCCTTCGACAGCCCCACAACGAAGATCTTCTTCGGATACCCTTGGTGCGCCTCGTCCTTCCATTCAGCGACCAGCTTCGTTCCGGCACAGGAGGCAAGCAGCGACAGGGAAACGATCAGCAGGCCGGTGTACCTCTTCATTCTTTGTGACACGCAATTACCTCCTTAGAGTGGACCCCTCCGGCAGAGGCCGAAGGCCCTTCGCTCACACGACTGCGGCGGCCGCTCACCGGGCCCGCTCCTTGATCTCCCGCAGCTTTGCGCGGCAGTCGAGCCTCAGGGCAACGTAGTTGTCCTGGAGGCATCGAAAGATACGGATGCCGTCGGGAGGATCGAAACTGCACAATCGGGCGATCTCTTCTGAACAGGCCACGTTCATCTCCTGCAGGCTCTTCTGCTGGGCATCGAGCCAGTCTTGGCAGGCGATGCTCTGGTCGCCCCGGTGTTCGTTGAGGCATTTCAATAGGCGGCCCTCTCCCGGCGTCACATTCCCGCAGAACTTGGAGATCGTCTCGGCACAGGGACCCGCGACCTGGGCCTGCACCGTCAGAGCAAGGGCCAAGGTTGCAAGCACTGCTGCCGGGATCACAGAACACCGTTTTCCGATGCCGGGTGTTTTGAACATACGCCTTTCCTCCTCAAGCTGAACAACAGCCGGTTACGACAGTATTCGCTTCGAGCCGGGGCAACGCTGCATTACTATTCTCATCAGTGTCGCCCCGTCGCTTCCTCAAAATGCCCGGAAAATGAAATCCAGCCTCCAGACGTCAAAATTGGGCGTGCCCGAGGCATTGTTGATATCTACCCACATCCTGTTGTAGCTGGGCTGCAGGCTGAACTGGGGACTGAGGTCGAACCTGACGCCAAGGCCGACACTGTAGCTTACGTCATTCTGGGTCTTGGTCGGAGAATAGTTGTTGCACACATATCCGTACCACGGGTCCCACCAGCATGCGGTCTGCCCTACGCCGTTAGGAATGTTTGTATCAATGAACGTCATGCCCGCCCCCGCCGACACGAAGGGACTGATGTTCCCCGGCAAGATGTAAAAGATCCCGCCAATCGCGAATGTTGAGGTATACATCGTGTTCCCGTACTGCCTGGTCTGACCATCGGTTTGCACGATCTGCGCCTGATAGTTCCGTGCGCTCCAGGAGAAGAGACCATTCGCCTGGAAATGATCGGTGATATTGTAGCCGAAGCCGAATCCAAAGCCCCAGGTGGCGTCCGTGCTGATACTGGTTCCTGACTGGCCGTCTGAACTCCATGAGGGGTTAAAGGCGAGCGGAAGGAAAAAATCCCAGGTCCCGGCGCGGCCTCCCGGGCGGCTCGTGGTGTATGCCTGTGCATTGGCGTCCGTGGCCAGAACCGCGACGCACACGATCGCGGCCATCAAGCAGACAGCGGTGATTCTCAGAATTTGTCTCATAATCATTTCCTCCTTTCGTGGGTTCGCGCATGGAACATTGGTTCTCAACATCCGTCTCATGAACATTTCCTCCTCTTGTTGAATTTATCATCAGGGGAGCCCCCCTCCGGCGGGAGCCGGGGGATCCCCCTCAGGGTATCATCCCGTCCGATACTAGGCGGTCGATCATGATGCCGATGAAGTCCGACAGTGCCTTTTGATCTACCACGTCGACCTTCGTGACGGAGCGGGCCGTCCAGATGCGCTTGTCGGTCTTCACGTCAAACAGGTTCGTCTCCACATACGCAGGCTCCGACGTGCCGATGGTGGGCGCATCGTATACGTTCCGGTAATAACCGGATAGCCGCGTGGGATCCTTTGGGCCGGCCTGGGGGATCTGCGACTGCACCGTCAGCCTGTCGGTCAGTCGCAGGGTGAGAACGACATCAGCTCCCAGGTCCCTGATCTTCGCCAGCGCAGCGTCTCTTTCCACAAACTTGTCGGGAGGAATAACGACGTAGACCGGCATCGCGGAGACCCCCCGGGCCTTCAACTGGCGCACGAACTCGCTCTCCGCGAGGACCCGGTTCTCGGGGACCTGAAGGATCCAGAAGACGGCGACCTTCTTTACGGGGCCGCGATAGTCTTTGTCCTTCCAGACGTCGGTAAAGACTGTCTGGGCAATGCCGATCGCTCCGATTAAGGTGATAACCGCCATCCATGATACTATCAGGATCATGCGCTTCATCGATAACCTCCCGGAACGTTTCCCCGCGCGAGGAATGTCTTCAATTTCGGCGACGACTGTCTTTTGCCGGAACTCTCGGCGTACGCATCTGTTATTTCTTCCCGCCGACCGGCTGCGATGCCGCTGCAGGCGGCTGCGACTGTTTGTCGGCTTCCACGACCCACCCGCCGCCCATGGCCTTGTAGAGGTTGATGAGTGCGCGCAGGAGCGAGTCCTGCGTCTGGGCATACGAGAGCTGAGCGTTAAAGAGGCTTCGTTCGGCGTCCAGCACTTCGATGTAGCTCGTGTAGCCGTTCTCGTAGCGAAGACGCGCCAGCCGGGCATAGGTCGCAAGCGCTTCGACCTGCTTCGCTTGCGCGTCGAGTTGCACACGCGTCCGGTCCTGGTCGATGAGCGCGTCCTCGAACTCGCGGAACCCGTTCTGGATCGCGGACTCATATCCGAACAATGCTTCCTGCTGGACGGCCTCGGCGGCCTTTACGGTCCCTTTGATCTTTCCGGCCGTGAAGATCGGGCCCGCAAGGGCGCCCGCATAGCTCCAGGCCCCAGCCGGACCGGTGAAGAGGTCCTTGAGCTGTGTGCTGACCGACCCGAAGAAGCCCGTGAGCGAGATTGACGGGAAGTACTGCGCCTTTGCCACGCCGATGCGCGCGTTCGCAGCGATGAGGTTCTGCTCGGCCTGGCGGACATCGGGACGGCGCATCAGCAGGTCGGACGGCATGCCGGCCGGAATGACCGGCAATGCGATATCGTCGAGCGCCCTGCCCCGAAGGATGGGTCCGGGGTTCCTGCCGAGCAGGATGCTGATGAAGCTCTCCTGCTGCCTGACACGCTTTTCCAGGTCCGGGATCGCAGCCAGGGCAACATAGTATTCCGAACGGACCTGGCTCAGCTCCATCTCCGAGATGTTGCCGCCTTTGAACCGGAGCTCAAAGAGCCTTACTGATTCCTCGCGGCTCTTGGCGGTCTTCCGGGCGATCTCGAGCTGCTGGTCGAGCGACCGCAGGTCGATGTACGCCGTCGCCATTGACGTAACAAGCGACAGGATCACGCCGCTCCGGGCATCCTCGGCGGAGAGGAGGTCCGCCTTCGCAGCCTCGGTCGCTCGCCTGACCTTACCCCAGAGGTCGATCTCCCAGCTCGCGTTGAACTCGGCCTGGTAAAGACTGTAGTTCCGTCCCCCCACGATCGGGATAGGACCCTTCGAGGTAGAATGCGTTCTGCCGGCGCTCCCGTCGTAGCCGACCTGCGGGAACAGGTCCGCGCGCGTCGCGCCGTACAGTCCGTAGAACTCCACGACCCGGGCCGTGGCGACACGGAGGTCGTAGTTCTCTCTGAGCGATGTCCCGATCAGTTCGTTCAGCACGGGGTCGTTGAACTGCTCCCACCATGCCGTGTTCGCCGTTTCCTGCGCCTGCTGTATGCCAACCTGCCATGCTGGCGGCGGCTCGATCTCCGGTCTCCGGTAGTCGGGACCGATGGCGCATCCCGTAAGCAGGAGCAGCGTCAATGAAAAAATGATCAGCCGCCTTTTCATCAATGTCCATCCTTTCCCGCTGTGCCGCCGTGTTTCTCGCCGCGATGGGACAGTTTTTCGATCACCGTGAAGGTCACGGGGATGAGGAACACGCCGATACCCGTGGCGGCAAGCATGCCGCCGATCACGGCCAGGCCCATGACGTTCCGTGACAGCGCGCCGGCGCCCGACGCAAGGGCGAGGGGCACGCATCCCAGGATAAAGGCGAAGGAGGTCATCAGGATCGGCCGCAGCCGGAGCTTGGCTCCTTCCAGGGCCGCGTCCTCGGCGCTCTTCCCCTTGTCGTACTCGATCTTCGCGAACTCCACGATCAGGATGGCGTTCTTCGCAGCCAGGCCAATCAACATGACGAGGCCGATCTGGGCGTAGATGTTCAGCTCCATCCGGCCGACGAAGACGGCGGCAAAGGCGCCGAACACCGCGATCGGCGTGCCCATGAGCACACTAAAGGGCAGCGACCAGCTTTCGTACTGCGCCGCCAGGATCAGGAAGACGAAGAGCAGCGATAGCGCGAAGACAACCGACGCCGGTACGCCTTCCTGGGCCTTCTTCTCCTGGTAGGACATGCCGAGGTAGTCGTAGCCCATCTCCTGCGGCATCGTCGCCTTAAAAACCTCCTCGAGCGCCTTCATGGCCTGGAGCGAGCTGTAGCCCGGCTTGGGCGTGACGTTGATCTGCGCGGATCGGTACAGGTTGTACCGCATGGTGAACTCGGGCCCCGACCGCTCTTCGATGCTCGTAAGCGCCGACAGCGGAACCGGCTGGCCCTTGCTGTTGCGTACATAGAACTGGCCGAGCTGCTCGGCCCTCACGCGCGCGTCGCCCTCGGCCTGTACGTAAACCTGCCACTGCCTGCCGAAGCGGTTGAAGTAGTTCACAAAGGCGCCGCCCATGAAGGCCTGGAGCGTGCCGTAAACGTTCTGCAGATCAACGCCCTGCTTCAACACCTTGTCGCGGTCCACGTTGATGAAGAGCTGCGGCACCGTGGGCAGGAAGGTCGTCGAGGCGCGTGCGATCTCGGGCCGTTTGACCGCCTCAGCCATGAACTTCTGGGTGTTCCGGGCAAGGAAGGCGATGTCCCTGCCCGCCCGGTCCTCGAGCAGGAAGGTCACACCTCCCGCGGTGCCGATGCCCGGGATCGCCGGGGGCGAGAAGGCGAAGGCCACGCCCTGCGGAAGTTTGGCAAGCCTGGCGTTCAGGCCTGCTAGGAGGTTGACATACTTTTCCTCAGAGGCCTTTCGTTCGCCCCAAGGCTTCAGGGTGACAAAGAAGAACCCGCTGTAGGTGTTCACCACGCCGCTCAGCATGCTGTATCCCATGATGCTGGTGCAGTACGCCACGCCCGGCGTCTCCATGATGATCTTTTCCATGTCCTTGACCGCCGCGTCGGTCCGCTGGAGCGACGAGGCGTTCGGCAGTTGGATGCCTGCGTAGAAATAGCCCTGGTCCTCCTCGGGCAGGAACCCTCCCGGCAGCCCCTTGCCCAGTACGGCGACCAGCAGCGTGATGATGCCGAGGAAGATGAGGCTCATTGCTGATTTTCGGATCAGGATGCCGCAGGCGCGAACATACCCGTTCGTCGACTTGCCGAACATGTCGTTGAACCAGGCGTAGAACTTCCCGAGCAGGCCGCGCGCCTCTTTTCTCGGCTTCAGGATCAGGGCCGAAAGCGCCGGGCTGAGCGACAATGCCACAAAGACCGAGATCATCATCGAGATGGCGATGGTTACCGCGAACTGCTGGTAGAGCCTGCCCGTGATGCCCGGGATAAACACGGTCGGAAGGAACACCGCCGACAGCACGAGTCCGATGGCAACAACGGGACCGGCCACCTCTTCCATGGCCTTGATGGCAGCTTCTTTCGGCGTCTTACCCTTCTCGATGTGATGTTCCACCGCCTCCACCACCACGATGGCGTCGTCCACCACCAGTCCGATGGCGAGCACCATACCCATGAGGGCGATCGTGTTGATCGAGAACCCGATGACCGGGAAGAAGGCAAAGGTCCCGATGAGCGAGACCGGCACGGCCAGGGCCGGGATGAGCGTGGCCCTCCAGCCCTGGAGGAAGATGAAGACCACGATGATCACGAGGATGAGGGCCTCGACGAGCGTGTGCATGATCTCGTTGATGCCTTCGCGAACCGCCTCGGTCGTGTCCAGGGAGATCACGTACTCCAGGTCCTGCGGAAAGTTTTTGCTGACCTCGGCCATCAGTTTTTTGACGCCGTCCACGGCATTGATGGCGTTCGTGCCGGGAAGCTGGTACAGGCCGAGCACAGCGGCAGGTTTCCCGTTCAGTCTGCCCTTCATCTCGTAGGTCTGGGCGCCGAGCTCGATGCGGCCCACGTCCTTGAGCCGCACAAGCGATCCGTCAGGATTGGCCCTCAAGACCACCTGGCCGAACTCCTCGGGCGTCACGAGCCGTCCCTGGGCTCGGACCGCGTAGGTGAACTCCATGCCCGGCGGCGCGGGCTCGGCGCCCACCTTGCCGGCCGGGTTCACGGTGTTCTGCTTCTGGATGGCCGCGGTGATCTCAGGGATAGTGATGTTCAGGGTCGCAAGCCGGTCGGGCCGCACCCAGACGCGCATGGCGTACTGGCCGGCGCCGAATACGGTGACGCTGGCGATGCCGGGCACGCGCGTGAGCTGATCATTGATGTTGATGTTGGCGTAGTTGGCCAGGAACACGTCGTCGTAGGTCCCTTTAGGCGAAACGAGCGAGACGACCATGAGCGGCGACGACGTGGACTTCTTGACCGTGACGCCGTAGTTGCGGACATCGGACGGAAGCTTGGCCGCGGCCTGGCTCTGGCGCATCTGGGCCAGCACCTGGTCGATGTTCGGGTCCGTCTTCACGTCGAAGTTGACGTACATCTTCATCTGCCCGTTGTTCGCGTTGAGCGAGTACATGTAGTTCATGTTGTCCACCCCGCTCATCTCCTGCTCGATGGGCGTGGCAACGGACTGCTCCACGGTCTGGGCGTCGGCGCCCACATAGGTGGTGTCGATCACCATTTCGGGCGGCACGATGTTCGGGTACTGGGCAATGGGGAGGCCGAGGATCGAGACGATGCCGACGATGACGATGATGATCGAGATCACGATGGCCACGATGGGCCGGTTGATGAAAAAATTGACCATGACGTTACCTCTGCTCGTGGCCCGCGACGGGCATATCGGACGGGGTGGGCTGCGACGAAGGAGCAGTCTGCTGCACTGTCGGCGTTGCCAGGGACACCAGCTTGGGATTGACGGTCATGCCGTCCTTTACCTTCTGCAGGCCCTCGACCACGATGCGCTCCCCGGGCTGCAGACCGTCGGAGATCACCACGAGGGAACCCGTCTTGACGCCCGGCTTCACGGTCCTGAGCGAAACCTTGTTGTCAGAACCGACGACCGCCACCTGGAAATTACCCTGAAGCTCGTTCACGGCGCGCTGCGGCACCACGAGCGCCCCCGGGACGGTCTCCATGACCGCGCGGACCCTGGCATACTGCCCCGGTCGGAGCACGTTCCCGGGATTCGGGAAAAGGACCGCGACTTTGAGCGTTCCGGTCGAAGCGTCCACCTGCCGGTCCGCAAAAGCGAACTCGCCCGTCTTCGGATAGACGCTGCCGTCCGCAAGGATCAGCTCGATCTTCCGCTTGGGCTGGCCAGGCGCCGGCCTGCTCGCCTGGGCATGGAGGAACTCCTGCTCGCTGATCGGGACCCAGACCTTGATCGGATCGACGGTCGAGACCGTGGTCAGCTCTTCGACCGTTCCCGGCCCCACGAGGTTCCCGATCTGGGCCTTGGCGACACCCGCGACGCCATCGATGGGCGAGGTGATCCGCGTGAATCCAAGGTCGAGCTGCGCCTTGTCCAGGGCGGACTTCGCCGCATCATAAGCGGAATGCGCCGACGCTTCGTTCCCGATCGCGTCATCAAGATCCTTCTTGCTCACCGCATTCTGCTCGGCCAGCGGCTTGATGCGCGCCAGGTTCGCCTGGGTCTGGTCCCACCGCGCCTTCTTCTGCGCAACATCAGCCTTGGCCTGGTTCACTGCGGCCTGGAAGGTCCGGGGATCAATCTGGAACAGCGTCTGTCCTTTTTTGACAAGCTGCCCCTCGGTATAGACCTGCTTGGTCAGGTAGCCCTGGACCTGCGCTCGGATCACAGCGTTGACCGATCCGTCCATGCTGCCCACCCACTCCTTTTGCACCTGCACGTCCTGTTTGACAACATCAACGACTTCCACGTCCGGCGGACCGCTGACCGTTGCTTCTTTTTTGCATCCGTGGATCGACGTCCCGGCCAGGACGAGCAGCATGAAACCAAGAACGGGCCGTGCGAATATCTGCATGAAGGACGTACTGCTTGTCAGTCGCTGCGTCTTGCAGCTCATGGAACACCTCCCGGAGGAAAATAAACTTCTCAACATTATTGCTGTAAGCTGCCTGCCATACAGGTCTTGATCAATCCCGCGGCCGTAATCCCCGGCTCCCGAGAGTTGAATGCATCGGCGACACACCTTATAGAGCCGCCGGACAGGTCGCTCACAGACGAGCCGGCGACGCGAGCATGTCAGAAGTTAAACTTCGACGAGAACTGGATACGGTTATCATGCCCGCTCTTGCCGTCTTTCTCCTCGAGTTTGCCCCAGAGGAACTCGCCGCCTACCATCACGTTCTTCGCCGGGTAGTGCAGCAGGTTCACCGAGGCGTACTGGCCTTTGGTGAACGCTGTCGCCGCTTGTCCTCCGGAATTGTGCTGAGACGTCTCGCTGTAGCCGATCGAACTGCTCCATTTGTCGCTCCAGTACCGGTCGTAGTAGAGGACCAGTCCGAGTATGGGGAGCGCCTCGGCGCCGCCGATGCTGCTGAGGGGGGCCAGGTCGTTGCCGCCGTCATTGAAGTAGTTCGCGATGCCCTCTCCGTAGGCGACCTGCGCCAGGACGCTGTCTTTCCCCACGGTATGCACGGCTCCGCTCAGGTTGGCTCCCCATCCGGTCTTATGGCCCGACACGCTCCCATCGGGCGTATCGTAGCCGAGCCAGCGCAGGATGCCGGCCGCCTGGAAGTGGCCCCAGGACCCGTCCATACGGTACTGCCCGGTGAGGTCCGGGTATTTGTTCCAGCTGTGAATATTGGCCGCAAAAGAGGGATCCAGGACGTTGATCTGCCCCGCGTCGATGGCCGAACCCGGCCGTTCAATCGCGACAGCCGCTTTCATGCCGCCCTGCTTCAGGAACGTCCACCGTGCCTGGACATTGCGGTAGAAGATCATGCCCGCCGGGCCCCAGTATTCGATGGTGTTGGGGTATATGTCGATGTCCATGAACAGGCTGTTGGTCTGGCCCGCAAGGAATTGGCCGATCTCTCCGTAGGCATGGCGCAGCCGGATCGTGGTCTGGCCTGCGTCGACACCAACGCCGAACATATCGAACTCGAACTTCGTCTTGAGCTCGCCCAGTTCGGTGGGGATGAAGCCATTGACGCCGAACCGCGACTGCTTGACGCTGAAGATGGTTTCTCCGTCCTTGCCAACCGGGTCGATGGGGATCTGGGTAGGCCGCAGCGCGGCGTTCCAGTCGGGATTGACGCGGTTGAAGTCATAGATGGCGTCAAGTTGGATAAAACCGTAAACATCCACATGCGCCTTGTCCTCGGCGCGAACCTGCCCGCCCGTGCAGATGAGCGCGAGAAGAGCAATGACGACTCCTTTACCTATTGCGGTTTTCGGTTTCATATTATTATGACTCCTTTCTTCTCAAGGTCTCACTTTCGACTTCCGGTCCGATTGTCACATCATGCTTCCTTTTCGCTCATGCCATCATGGCCACGATGACCGGGCCCCATGCCGTCAGCAGGATGTTCCCGATGGCGTAGGGAACCGTATAGCCCAGTACCGGGATCTTGCTATGCGCCTCATCCTGGATTGCCCGCAGCGCCGCCGTGACCGTCCCCGCTCCCGAGCACGCGCCCAGGAGGATCAGGGGATTCATCTTCAAGACGTATCGTCCGAAAAGGATCGCTGTGATGTGAGGCAGCACTGCCACCAGCAATCCCACAAAGACGAGGCTGATGCCGGATTGCTTGAGCCCGGCGATGAAGCTGGGGCCGGCCCCCAGACCGACAACGGCAATGAAAGTCGTGAGCCCGACCGTGTCGAAGACCCACATCGCAGGCTCCGGAATGCGGCCGAAGGTCGGACGCACGGCCCTGAGCCAGCCGAATATGAGGCCCATGACCAGCGCGCCGCCGCTCGCCGTGAGGGAAATCGGCAGCTTGCCGAACGTTATAGAGAGCAGGCCGACCAGCCCCCCGAGAACGATGCCCGATCCCACGAAGATCATGTCGGTGGCGCTCGTCGGCCGGTCGGCGTACCCCAGTTCCTTCGCCGCCCGTTCGACATCGCGCCTTGCGCCGACGATCATCATCACATCGCCCCGGTCAACGCGGGTCTCGGGAGTGAACGGCATCGGCTCTCCCACGCGTAAAAGCTTCTGCAAAAAGATACCGCGGGCAAACTCGAATGCAGCCAGCTCCCTGAGGGACTTCCCGGCCACGGCCTTGTTCGTGATCACCACGTCCAGGAACTCCTGGGGAAAATCGAGGAGTGCCCTGTCGTCCACTTCGGGGCCGATCTCGGTGCCCCGCGCCATGAGGGCTTCGTTGCGGGTCATCACCGCGACCACGTCCCCTTGATGAATGACCGTTGTCATCTCGGGCTCGATGATCTCGCCGCCCTGGCGGACCCGCGAGATAAAGACCCTCATCTCCCTGGGCATTGCTTCGATTTCCGAGACTGTCTTGTTCACGAGCCTCTCGTTGGTAACGCGGTACGCCCGGACCCCGAAGCTCTGGAAGGCGGATTGCACGCCGGGCTCCTGCTCCTCTCCGCCCAAGAACTTTGCCTGCAGTTTTTTCCCCTCCTCCCGCAGGTTGACCCGCATCAATCTCGGTGCAAAACTCGACAGGAACCACACGACAAAGGCGGTGCCGACGAGGTAACTGACCGCGTAGGCGACCGGAATGTTGTTCATGAGCCGGGTCTTCTCCCCTGCCGGGATGCTGAGACGATTGATGGCGTCGCTCGCCGTGCCGATGACCGTGGATTCCGTGAAGGCGCCGGCCAGCAGACCCGCCGCTGTTCCTACGTCGTATCCGAGGAGCTTCGAGACCGTGAAGGCGGAAAGCAGACAGGTGACGCACAGTACGATCGTGACCGCGACCTGGGACAGGGCGTCCTTCTTCAGCCCACGGAAGAACTGGGGACCGACCTTGTACCCGGTCGTGAAGAGGAAGAGGTCGAAGAAGATGGTCTTCACGATCTCAGGGACCTTGACATCGAGCTGGCCGATGACAACGCCCGCCAGCAGGGTGCCCACCACGTTCCCGAGGCTGAACGACCCGATCTTGATCCGGCCGATGAAGAATCCCAGGGCGAGAGCCAGAAAAATGGCAAGCTCAGGATGGTCCTGAAGAGCCTTCACAAAATAGTCCATGCCTCCGGCCTCCGTAATAACGAACAATTCAAATTCTTAACAAAGCGGCAAACCAGCTATCTCGCGGAAACGCTGAGCACGCAGAGAAAATCAAGATAACAATCAGCCATGGAAGACCTTCCGGTTATTGCTTTAATGCTCTGCGTCCTCCGCACGCTCCGCGAGATATGCCCTTCGCTTCCGGCCTTTAGCGTCCGGCATGGCCGGGTCAGGAAATGTTGGACCCGCCGCAGCGACTCAGTACTTCATGAAAAGCTCCTGCAGCTTCTTGGGGTCGTTGGTCTTCATAAGACCAAGCATGAGCAGGATGCGTGCCTTCTGGGGATTGAGCTCCATCGCGGTAATGAACCCCAGTTTGTCGTCGTTCACTTCCACATTGCGAACGATGAGGCCGCTGCCCACACGTGTGGAACGTACAACGACGACACCCTTCTTGGCCGCCTCCGCAAGCGCGGCGATCGCCGTATCGGTGCTGTTCCCGTCGCCCACGCCGGCGAGCACGATGCCTTTCACCCCCTTGCTGACAAGGAAGTCGATGGTGTCACGACCGAAGTTGGCATACGAATACACGATCTCCACCCACGGCAGGTCTTTCTCCGCCTTGCCTTCCACGGAGAACTCGCTCTTCGTGGTGTGGACAGTGGTGTTGGTGTTGAAGAAATAGGCTTTGCCCGTGTTCATGACGCCGGCGCGGCCGCGGTTCGGCGACTTGAATGTGTCCAGCGCCGTGCTGTTCGTCTTCTGCGCCTCCCGGGCATAGTGTATCTCATCGTTCAGCACGACAAGCGGGCCGCGTCCCTTTGCTTCCGGATTGGCGGCCAGCGCGACCGCGTCATAGAGGTTCGCCGGGCCGTCCGCGCCGATAGCCGTGGCGGGCCGCATGGACCCCACCAGGACGACCGGCTTTTCGCTCTTCACCACGAGGCTGAGGAAGTAGGCCGTTTCCTCCATCGTGTCCGTGCCGTGGGTGATGGCCACCCCGTCGACGTCGCCCTTGAGCACCTCATTGACCCGCTTTGCGAGCTTCAGCCACACCTCGTGGTTCATGGTCTGGCTGCCGATGTTGGCCACCTGCTCCCCGGAAATGTCCGCAAGGTCCTTGAGCTGGGGCACCGCCTTGATGAGGTCATCGACGGAGAAACTGCCTGACTTGTAGCCGGCCTCGGCCGTGCTCGCCTGCGCGCCTGCGATGGTGCCGCCCGTGGCGAGGATCATTATCTTCGGCTTGGCCTGCGCAGTCGACGCGATCAGCAATAATGCGACAACTGCAATTAAAACGCTCCTGAACGTGTTCAATGCAGTTCTGTTCATGGTAGTCCCTCCTTTATCTGTTTGGTCACATTTGACTGACAGCATACATTGGTCCATTTACTTCTTTTTCGCCGTTGATACCTTCCACTCCTCGACGTAGCCTTCTGCCGCCTCCCTGAGGTACTTGCCGATCTTCGGGTACGTGTCCTCCGGCAGGTTGGCAAGTGACACCCTGACCGACCAGTCCGGTCCGCCGAAACCGCCGCCGTGCATCAGCACAACGCCTGATTTCTCTGCAATGCGGAACAGGACGTCCGTGCATTCGTAGTTCTTCCTGAGGAACTTCACGAAATCGGGGCCATAAACCTTTTCGGCCCAGACCATGAGATCGAGTTCCGCGTAATAGTATGCCCGGTCCTCATCGGGCGGCGACGGGATCGCGAGGCCTTCCCAGAAAGCCTGGTACCTCCGGCGCACGATGAGCTGGCAGAGCGTCTTGTAGCTGTTCGCCTTATCGAGCAGCGCGAACAGGGAGAACAGTGCCATCTGGACCTGTTGGGGCAGCGACAGGCCGGCAGTGTGGTTCAGCGCAACCTGGCGGCTGTCCGCCACCATTCGGTCGATGAACTTCAATTTCTCCGGCGTGAGGGAAATGCTGCTGTAGCGGCGGTTGAGCACGGCACGGTCCCTGGCAGGCAGTTTCGCCAGCATTTTGTCGAAGATGTTGTTCTGGTGAACGGCAACGACCCCAAGCCGCCAACCGGTGCACCCGAAGTGCTTGGAGTAGGAATAGACGCCGATGGTGTTCTGCGGCAGCTCGGCCATCAGCGACCGGAACCCCGGCACAAAGGTGCCGTAGACATCGTCGGTGATGATGATCAGGTCGGGCCGCTTCGTCTTTACGAGCCTGACGAGCCGTTTGAGCGAGCTTTCACGCATGGCAAAGGACGGCGGATTGCTCGGATTGACGAGGAAGAACGCCTTGATGCGCTTGTTGGCCAGCTTGTCGATCTCCTTGTCCGAGTACTGCCATGTGTGGGTGCCGTCCTTGCGCAATTCCGTGCTCGCGTCGACGTTCACGACCTTGAAGGCGTAGCGGTCGAAATGCGGGACCTCGATGTACGGCGTGAACGTCGGCACGCCGAGCGCGATGGTGTCGCCGCGGCGCAGCAGGTGATTGAGCATCAGGGAGTCGAAGATGTAGCACATTGCCGCCGTGCCGCCTTCGACCGCGAAAATATCGAACCTCCCTGCAGGCGGCTTCCCGTCGCACATCTCTTGGTCGAGATATTCGTGCACGATCCGCTCGGTGCAGCGCGCCATCCGGTCCGGCACCGGATACATGCAGCCGATGATGCCCTCGGTAAGCTCATGAACGAAGGCATCGGGATCGAACTGGAGCGTTTTCACGCCGTAGTCGAAGGAGTCACGGAGGAGCTTTGCTCCGGGAGCGGCTTTGTTGGTATCGAGGAATGCGTCGAAGCGCTTCGCGATATCCTTCTTCTCCGGCATGCGGCCGGCATCGGGAATGCTGGTGCCGCGCTTCGACTCTTCGATGCCGAACCGCAAAAGCGTGCCGAAGGCCTCACGCGGTGTGGTGCAGATCCAGTTGGGATTGCCGCGGCCGGCGTTCAGCATCTGCGCGTCGCTCTCCCGTTCGCTCTCTGCGGCGAGCGATATGAGCTTGTCCTTAAGCTCGAAAGGGCTCAGCTTGAGCAGTTCCTTCTGCTCCGCGCGGGACGTCTTGGACTTCCTGGTCTTGACTGTCATAGAATGCTCCTTTCTCGTGCAAGAAGATCATGCCATGAGTAACACGATCACCAGACCCCAGATCGTCAGCAGAGTGTTGCCGACGGCATAGGTAACGGTATATCCGAGGGCGGGCACCTTGCTTTTTGCGACATCTTCGATCATGCCCAGGGCCGCCGTCGTTGTCCGGGCGCCTGCGCAGGCGCCGAGGTTGATGCCCGGGTGGAACTTGAAGATATATTTGCCCATCAGCACGCCTATGATCAGGGGGACCGAGGTCACCACGATGCCGGCGAGGAACAGACTCACTCCGGCTTCTTTCAGGCCTGCTACAAAGCTCGGGCCGGCGCTGATGCCCACCACGGCGATAAAGATGGTGAGGCCTACGTTGTTCAGGATCCAAAGCGCCGGCGCCGGGATTCGGCCGAAGGTGCGATGCACCGACCGGAGCCAGCCGAACACGAGCCCGGCCATGAGCGCACCGCCGCTCGTGCTGAGGCTCAGGGGGATGCCGCCGAGTCGGATCGTCAGGGCGCCTACGAGGCCGCCCAGCACGATGCCCACACCGACGAAGACCATGTCGGTCATGTTCGTGGGACGATCGGCGTATCCAATCTCCTTTGCCACCCGCTCGACATCACGTTTGACTCCTACCAGGGTCAGCACGTCGCCGCGATCAAGGGTGGTGCCCGGCGTGAAGGGCATCTCCTGTCCCCCACGCACGAGCTTTCGTAAAAATACGCCGCGGGCCTTTTCCTTGTCGGCCGCTACTTCAGCAAGGGTCTTTCCGGCGAGAGACTTGTTCGTTATCACCACGTCGAGCGCCGCCGCCGGAAAATCGAGCAGCTCCCTATCGTCGACCTCGGGTCCGATCAAGGTCCCCCGCTCCACATGAATCTCCTGCCGGGTGGCCACGGCGACCACGTCATCGTGCTGAATGATCGTCGCTGGCTCCGGTTCGATGACCACGCCTGCGTGGCGGACCCGCACGATGAAGACACGCGCTTCCTTGGGGAGCGCTTCGAGTTCCGCAACGGTCTTGTTCACAAGGTTCTGATTGGTCACGCGGTAGGCTCGCACATCGAATTTGCGGGCCATACTGATGACCCCGGGCTCTGCCTCTGTTCCGCCCATCTTGGCTTCGAGCTTCTTGCACTCCGCCGGGAGGTCCACACGGAGCAGCTTGGGCCCGATGGACGCCAGGAGCCACGCAGAGCCTGCGGTGCCGAAGATGTAGGTCACGGCATACGCGACCGGCATCTGGTTTATGAACTTTGTCTTTTCCTCAGCCGGGATGCTGAGCTGATTGACGGCGTCCGTGGCAACGCCGAGCACAGCGGAAATTGTCTGGGAACCGGACAGGAGCCCCGCCGCAGCACCGACGTCGTAGCCCAGGAACCTGGCGACGATGTATGCCGTCGCCAGGGAGGCGACGCACTGGAGCACTGCAAAAATGACCTGCGGCACACCGTCGCTCTTCAGGCCGCGGAAGAACTGGGGCCCGACCGCATAGCCGACGGCAAAGAGGAACATCAGGAAGAAGACCGATTTTACATTCGGTGAAATGGTGATGTGCATCTGGCCGATGAGGACCCCGGCAAGCAATACACCCGTCACCGCCCCGAGATTGAACTTCCCGAACTTGAAGCTGCCGATCCAGTAGCCGAGAGCCAGCGTCAGGAAGATCGCCAGCTCCGGGTATTGCTGAAGGGTCTTGACGATCCAATCCATCTCTGTGCTCCTTTCTTCACGAGATCCCTCTTCTCTTCAGATCCTCGCTTCGCGCCCTCGTTCCGTAAAGGATTGTGATCCTGACCGCCCCGTCGGAGGACAAGTTTCCCCGATCATGCCGCCCGCAGGGCCTTGATCTTCTCCATTCCGGCCGTTTCCGCGACCGAGTTGATCCGGACATCCGGCCTCTGGTGCAGCAGCGTCATTGCCCCGAGCAGCGCGCTGAATGCCGGTGCGCGAACGTGGCGGTCGAAGTCCTCCTGGGCATCCCATTCTTCAACCAGGAGAAACGTGTCTGCGTTCTCGGTGTCAATGTAGAAATCACAGGCCCGGCAGCCGATCTCCTTTCGCATCGTTCCGGTTAGCGTACTTACCGTCTGCAGCACTTCCTGACGCTTTTCCTTTGGCACCGTCATTCTAATCGAGGTAGTGACCATGACACGCTCCTTCCTCTTCACACGTTGATCAGATTCTTCAGTATCTCAATCCTCTGACATCCGGCACTTTCCGGGGGCTCCGCTGTTCGTTCCAGGACAATCCGGATCAATGCGGCATGGGCTCTCCTCAAGGAACATGCCTGTCTCCGGTGTCGATGTCCAGCTTGTTGCACACAATACTTATCATTGAATGGGAAATGAGGAGAACAAAGAACACATTACAAACATCGTGCCTGAGGTTTTCTCATGCATCCAAGCCTGGTAAGTCTTTGAAATACATTTAATGCTCCAGGAAAGAATGCATAATGGGTGGGAAGACTTGTCAGTGCGCAGCCACGGTATTTCGTGGCAGCCACAGTCTTTCGAGGGAGAGAGCAGAAGTATATGAAGTATATGAAGTATATATAGTAGTACTAAAGGTCGGTTTTTCGGTCAGGACGGGATATTTCCAGCTTCTGCATTCGTGAACGCAGAGTGCTCGGGTTCAGGTCCAAGAGAGAGGCCGCACCCTTATTTCCTTCGATGCGCCATTCGGTTTTTTCCAGCACCCTCAAAATATGCTCCCGTTCCACATCAGCGATGCTGATGTGGCCACTTTTTCGGTCACGGGTCTGGCTGGAATCAACCTTCTCTGCCAAACGCAGCACAGATCCCTGCGTAGTGATCACAGCCCGTTCGATCACATGCTCCAGTTCCCGAATGTTTCCGGGCCATGAATAATCCTGAAGGGCCTTCATCGTTTCCCGGGGCAACGTCTCGATATCCTTTCCCATCTTTCGGTTGAATTTCTTCACGAAATGGTCGACGAGAAGGGGGACATCATCCCGCCGCTGCCGGAGCGGAGGAATGGTGATGGGGAAAACATTCAACCGGTAATACAGGTCCTCCCGAAACCGGCCCTTGTCAATTTCGTCTGTTAAATTCCGGCTGGTGGAGACAATGATCCGGACATCCACTTTCATGGTGTGTGGGCTCCCCAGCCGTTCAAATTCCCCATCCTGGATCACCCGCAGCAGCTTTGCCTGCAGTTCCAGGGGCAGTTCCCCGATCTCGTCCAGAAAGATCGTTCCCCTGTCGGCGACTTCGAACCGCCCCATCTGCCGGGCGTGAGCCCCGGTGAAGGCTCCTTTCTCTCTGCCAAAAAGCTCGCTCTCAATGAGGTTGGCTGGAAGAGCGGCGCAATTCACGGTGATCAGGGGCCGGTCCTTGCGCGGGCTCCGGCCATGAATGGCATGAGCAACTACTCCCTTTCCCGTGCCCGTCTCTCCCTGGATAAGAACCGTCGCATCGGTGCCTGCCACCTGGTCCATCCTGAACAGAACATACAGCAATGCCTCGCTCTGACCGACGATCTTGTCGAAGTTGTGCACCATTTTCATATCTTCACGAAGATAGACGTTCTCGGCCTCAAGACGACTTTTCAACAGGTCTATCTCGGACACCACATTGAGAAGCTCCTCGTTCGCCCTTTTTCGGGCGAGCGCATTGGCAAACATCTGAGCGACGAGTTGAAGCCGTTTTATGAGCGGGTCTGACCAGTGCCGCTCTCCCCTCGTGGCGGCAAAGGACAACGCTCCGATTATCGCACTGCCGCCTACTGACAAGGGAATCAGCACGGTCGATTTCGTTTCGTAGAGACGGAAAGTCTCTTGGTCGCGTCCAGCCTCCGGCGGGAAATCGGATAGCCTGGAAATGACGACAATCTCGCCGGCAAGCATCTTTTGCTGTGACCATGGGAAATAATCCTTTGCTTGCATGCGGTCAGGAGGCTGGGGGCTTGCCGGCGGCTGATAAATATGTGTGAGCAGAACATGGTCCCGATCTTCTTTGGAAATCTGCCAGAGCGTGGAGCGATCCAGATCGAGACATTCGCAGACGCGGCGCTGAGAGTCCAGGATCGCGCGATCCAACTGATCCGCGGGTATATTGATAAACCCCGTCGAGATTTCCGTCAGCATTGTCTCAAAGCGAAGCCGTTCACTGAGCTCTTGAGTCAGGTCTTTTTCCTTATGATTCATTGCTTTCATCCTTGGTTATGGCTGTCGTAGGACTCAAAATTATTCTATAATAGTTTCTCTGATGCCGACAGTGCCGATAGCGAATCAGGTCGCCGCATTGCCAGATTATCAGTGTTATTGATAGAACTATAGTAGTAAAACGACTGAATTGAAAATAGAATAAAGAATCCAAAGGCCGGATGGAAAAATAGGTTATAAAACACCTTGATTTAATATAGCATAAACATCAATAGACATGCTTATTATTGTCGCGATTGTTATTATGATGATTTGTGATAATGCTTGTTGATTTCCTCGCTTTGAGCATAACCGGCGCGGTGTTCAGAAGGTCCGTGATCCCGCCCTCATTGTGACCTCGTTTCGCAAAAAGCGTCATTTCCTCTCATGCTGTACTATGATCCGGCCGCCCCCCGCCAGAGACCCGACGAGCTGCTACTCTTTTGTCTGAGCCTCCGATGCTATGACCTTCACCTCGAGGGGTTTCGAGGAATCTACATGCACGTCTCTTTGCGGGAAGGCTATTACGATGCCTGCTTTGTCAAGGAGTTCATTGATCTCATGCCGTATTTCACTGACGGCGATACGGTTGTCCCGGTTCGATATCAGCTCAATCCAGAAATAGCCGGTGAACAGGAGTGCACCGTCGCCGAACTCCTCGAATAATACGGTCGGCGGAGGATCCTTCAGAACCATAGGATTCCCTTCGATCGCCTTCCTGATCAAGAGTTCCGTTTCCCTCGTGGGAGAGCCATAGGCAACACTGAGGGAGACCGAATAGCGCATCATCAGGTCCGAGAGCGTCCAGTTCGTGACGGTGTGCTGGATGAACTGACTGTTCGGAACAAGCATGTCAATGCCGTCAAACCGGCGAATCCGGGAGTTTCTCATGCCGATGTTCGTTACGCGTCCACCCTGACCATCCACTTCCACGATATCCCCGACCCTGACCGAACGGCCAAAGAGAAGGATCAGGCTGCTGATGAAATTGTTGATGAGGTGCTGTGCTCCGAACCCGAGGCCGATGGCAAGGGCGCCGCCCAGAAAGGCAAAGACCGCAAGTGGGATATTGACTGTCACGAGCGAGACAACAGACACGCCGATGAACATCACGCCGAAAGCCAGCTTCCCCACAGGTTCTGCGCTGCTTGTTGCCCACTGAAGCCGCGTCGTCAGTGCCCATTGAATGACCTTCCCGATCCTCCCGGCGATCCAGGTGCCGATAAAGAGAATAATGAGAGCCTGCACCACCTTTCCGATCGTGACGCTGACCGGCCTGACGATACTTCGCTCTTCAACGACAGTCGTTTCCGTGGCGACGTAGAGCTCTGTATTCCAGATCGCCTTGATGAAAGCATACGCGATATGGTAACGTTCCTTCACACGGCTGGTGAATGATGCCTCGTCGATTCGGCGGGAAAGCTCGCCGCTCAGGCCGATGATCAGTCGCTCGAGGCTGCCGAGACCCTCGATGAGCCCCAGGGTGATGTCCTGACGTTCTTCGTATGCCCTGAGAATCAGCTCCTGGATCTTCGCCGCCGGGTCGGATTTTCTCAGAGACGCTATTCTGTACTTCTGGCTCTTGATGAGGTTCATCCAGCTCGACAGGTTCGAATCGGCAAATTTCCTGACAAGTCCCAGACGCGCAAGGTCTTCGGTCACCTCTGCCTGCTTTTCCCGGATCTCCTTCAGGTCCCGCTTCTGGGTGAGCCAGTAGCGGTCCTGCCAGACCTTTTCCGCGGCGTTCACAAACTGTATCCGCGCTTTGAACGCGGTGACCTTCAGACGCGAGGTCTCGACAAAGACCTGCTCCGCTTCGAAGTCAAGCCTGAGAAGCTGAAGCTGTTCTGCGGGGGAAAGTTTCCTTTCCCGGGCCGGCGCCAGCGTCTGGATCATTTTCTTGACGGGGCCCTGGGAAAGCGCCATTTCCTGCCCCGACGCAGGCAGACTGCTCAGGACATCACGGATAGCATCCAGTTTTTTTCTCCGTTCAGACTCGCTCTTTTGCGCCCTGAGCAACCCCTCCTCCATATCCCTGCGTTGACCGTCAAGCTCGCTGAGTTTTTTCTCAACGTCCTCCTTGGAGAGAAGCGAAGTGGCCTCGGCTATCCTGAGCTTTTCTTCGAGAAATGCAATCTGCAAGCGCTTTCCCTTGACCGCGGTCTCATATGCCAGGCTCTGCAGTTCAGCAAGCACCAGGCCGGTCTCGTTCCGGTCGTTCTGCAGCTGCGCGAGATCAAGGAGCCAACGGCTTCCCTGCTCCCGGGGTGTTCCGACGCTCCGCGAGCTCGCTTCCTGTGCAAGGCGGAGCGCCTTGCGTGATTTCTTCAGGGCGTCGTCAAACCTCTTGAATAAGGCCCTCGCCAGGGAAAGCCGCAGTTCAAACGACTGGAGTGCAAGCCGCTGGGAGAGCAGCGAATCCCGGATATCATCAAGAAATGCGATCGGGAAGGGAGGTTTTTCTGCGAAGCCCTTCCAGGTTTTCCGCTCCCGTTCATAGGATGCATTATCCTTCCTTATTTCTTTCAGCTCTTTCAGCGTGTCTATCTGCTTATCCAGGTCTATCACGAGCTCACTCTTTACTCTCTCCTGCTTACCCACTTCATCAGGGCTTGCTCCCAGGACCGGGGCGTTCCCGGAGGCAACGCCAGCGCCAAGGCTTTCCGCAAGGAGCTTGTCGACCTGTGCCTTGATCCGGTCGATTTCCTTGTCGATGTCCGCATCCGTTCCGAGAAGTCCTATCAGGGACGAGGCCGTTGGTTCTTTAGCCTTCTGGGTGGCCAACTGGGGAAATTGCTGTCCCGAGACAAAGAGAGGCCAAAGGAGCAGGACCGCAGAGACCAGGGAGGCGCTCACGATACGGCGAATGGCGAGAGATCTGACAATGTCGTTCATCGGCTTGCAGATGTTTTTCAACGCAAAGTGGATCATATCCTTCTCATTCTCCCGGTTTTATTTACAGAATGGAGCCACGTATCCTGCATCGGGCATCATGCAGGATTGTCCTGGGACATACATATCCACGTGCGCCGTCGTTCAATTCTTCGCAGGCCCCTTGTCAAGAGCAGAAACCGCGGACGCGATATCGCGGCACAACTCCTCGAGCGTTTTGCTCATGGCAGCTATCACGTCCTCGAACTCGGTCCCGTTGACCTTCCCGCTGACGGTGGACTTCCGCATCAGCAGTACTTCCTTGTCCATTCCGTAGACCGACCAGTCCGCCTCGAGGAGCACTGTGCCTCCGGGGTCGGCATCAAAACGAATCACATCCACCATGAACCGGTACCTGATGGGAACATTGCTCTGCGCCGAGGGCAGCCAGCGGACAACGGAGTAGCGCTCGGATGGAAGCAGAACGGAAAGGTTCTCGATGATGCTGCGCGACAGGTTGCTCTCCAGGCTTCCGGCCCACCGCCGGTATTCATTCACCCGCATCTCGTTCCGGCCGGCGCGGGTCATGATCTCCGGCCGGTTCAGGTAATCCGGGACCATCATCGGACCTACGGCAAGGATCGCGATGTTGCCGCCAGGCGTGGAACTCGGCACCGGTTCCGGGCTTCTCAGTGAACTCAAATTGTAGAACCGTGCCGGCGGCGAGGTGCCGAAGCATCCGCTCAGGACCGCCATGGTCAGGCCCAGGGCGACGATACCGGAGCGGCAGAAAAGAACTCGTCTCATATCATTCTCCTTTCGCGGAGCCCTTCCCCTTGATGAGGGACTCCGGATGCCGCTCGAGATAGTCTGCGAGCGACCGGATGGACCGGGCCGCGCCCTTCACTTCATGAAGCGTATTCGCCAGTTCCTGGTCGAGTCCGGAGTCCGGTCCGATGAGCTTGTCGGCGGCATCAAGCGCGCGGTTCGTGCTGGCGAGCGTTCGATCAACCCCGGCGAGTGTCTTCCTCAGGTCACCGCCGATCTCCTGGTACTGCACCGCGTCGAGTTTCTTGATGATGCTGGCGACATTCTCGTCGATCCCTTCGAGCTTGCTGGGAATGGTTCCCAGACGCACCGGAGACTGAGACCAGTCCACCTTGAACGGCGGCGCATCAGGGAAAAAATCCAACGACACATAGAGCGACCCGGTAAGCAGGTTTCCCGTCCGAAGCTGAGCGCGAAGACCGTCCGCCACCAACGCCTCGATCATCTGCCGGTGGGCGGCGCTGCGCTCGCCAGCCCCCGCGCCAGGGCCATGGATCTTGACCCCGAGCCGCTGCGGGTCCACGCTGATGGTCACCAGGATTCTGAAGTCGAGATTCTTCGTATCGGCCACGGCGTGCACATCCTCCACCTGTCCGATAGGGATCCCCCGGAACTCCACCGGTGCGCCCGGCGCAAGCCCGCGGACCGATTGCCTGAAGGCGAGCACGTAGGTCTGCGGATTCCTGGGCGGCGGCCTGTAGGCCTCGGCGCGGCTGTTGTACAGGCTGAACTCCGTGTTTGCCTCAGCCGGCGGAAGCGCCGGACCGGTCGCGGGTGTTTCGAACGCGAGTCCGCCGATCAGCAGGGACATGAGCGATTCGGTCTCCACGCTCACGCCGCTCGCGGAGAGCGACACATCGATCCCGCTCGCCTGCCAGAAGAGCGTATCCTGCGTGACGTACTGGTCGTAGGGAGCGTTCACGAATACCCTGATGGTCAACGCACGTCCGTCCTTGTCGAGTTCGTACGAAACGACCTGCCCGACCCGCAGCCGCCTGAAATAGATCGGCGTGCTGTAGTCTACGGAGCCCAGGTCCGCGGTCTTCAGCACAAAAAAGCGGCCGGGCACGTCGCCCGTCACCACCGGTGGCGTGTCAAGCGCCGTGAATCCGCGCTGTTTCTTCTGTGACTTGCCGATCTCCATGCCGATGTAGGCGCCGGAGATGAGCGTGCCCAGCCCCGTCACGCTGGCGCCGGATACCCGCGGACTGACCACCCAGAACTTCGTGTCTTCGACAAGAAATTCGTCGGTCCCCGGAGCCATTTCGGCGGTGGCAATCGCGTGCCGGTGATCATCGGTGAGACGGATCGACTTGATCGTGCCGACGTCGACGCCGTTGTAATGGATCTTGGTCTTGCCCGCTCCGAGTCCCTCGGCCGACCGGAGGACGATGGTGATCTCCGGCCCCCGGTTCAGGATCGCCGTCACGGCGACCCAAACACCGATGAGAGCGGCCACGATCGGAACGATCCAGACGAGGGAGAGGCGCGTCTTCTTCCTGGCCAGCGTTTTCGATTCGGGTATCTGTGTGGTTGGGGTGTCGTCATCAGGCATGATAAACCTCCCTGGAGCTTGCAGGATCCCAGATCAAACGGGGATCGAAGGATTTTGCCGCGAGCATCGACAGCACCACGACCGCAGCGAAGAAGACCAGGCCGGGCGCCGGCTCCACCGACATGAGCGGCTGCAGCTGCACGAGCGAGGCGGTGAAGGTGTCGACGAAGACATCGATCATTGACCAGCGTCCGATGAACGCGACCATCCGGTAAAGCCGGACGCGCTGTCCGTTGTTCTTGATCGAGCCCCGCTGCACGGAAAGGAGCAGGTAGGCGAGAGCCGCTATCTTCCCGATCGGGATCATGATGCTGGCAATAAGCACGATAAGCGAGAGAGGCCATCCGGTGCGCGACCACAGCAGCACGACGCCCTGCAGGATGGTGTCGGACTCGGTTCCCGCGGTCGTGGTCGTCGTCACCACCGGCAGGATATTGGCCGGGATGTAGCAGATCGCTGCGCCGATCAGGAAGGCCCACGTCCGCTGGAGACTGGCATGCTTCCGGAAGGAAAGTTCACGGTCGCAGCGCGGGCAGCGCCCTTTGTTCCTCCGCAGCGCCGGACGCGAGAGCAGTCCGCAGCACTCGCAGCTCTGAAGCCCCTGCTGCATCGCCGTCAAAGCGGCCGCGCCCGCAACCGTACTCACGACGTCACCTCCGTCATTTGCTTCCCGCCGGCTTCACGCCGTTCGGCGGTCTCCGCCCACTCGACCCGCTCCCACACCTCCCGCGGGTCGAAGCTGGCTTCGATCGCAGCGATGAGGAAGACCAACGCTCCCAGCACGTAGAGTGCCAGGCCCGGTGTCACCTTCGCGTAATCCGCGATCTTGAACAACGCGACCAGCACGCCAAGGATCATCACCTCGATCATGCTCCACGCGCTGATGTCCGGATAATAGCGGAGAAGTGTCCCCACCCATTTCGGCGGGCGTTCGGAACGCGCCCCGAGCAGGATCGCCAGCATCAGACCGATCTGGAGCCCCGGCGCGACCACGGCGGTGAAGAGCACCAGCACCGCAACGCTCCGCCAGCCGGTTTCCCAGAGATGCACTGCGCCGCCGATGACCGTGGTGAAGGCCTCCCGCCCGACCGCCGAGATCCCAAGCATGGGAACGGCATTCGCGACCACGTAGAGCAGCACGGCCGCGATAGTCAGCGCGAGCGGCGTGTTGAGCGGGTCTTCATGACGCCGCCACAGATCATCGTTGCAGCGCGGGCACCGGGCCGACTCGCCCCGCGCAAGCGCCGGGAGGCGTTGCAGCAGATCGCAGTGCGGACAAGCTATGAGGGACGCGTCAGGGAGCGGTTGATTGTACATGTCACATCTCCCGTGATTAGTTCACCGGCTTGGGATACCTGCCTTTGAATGCATTCAGCTTTGCTATGCAGTCAGGCGATAGAGCGAGATAGTGCCCCTGGAGGCAGTCCAGCGTCTCGAGCGGGTCGCCTTTTTCGAAATTGCAGTTATCGTCTATCTCCTTGGAGCACGACTGTTTCAAAACAGCCGCGTTTGCTTTCGCTCCTTCGGCCCAGGCCCTGCAGTCGGCTGACATGCTGTCCTTATGCTCCTCGTAGCAGCGGACCAGGCGACCGCCTCCCGGTGTGACATAGCCGCAGTATTGCTTGATGTCCTTGGCACAGGGGTTTGCTGTCTGCGCAAATGCTGGCGGCGCTGCCATCAGCGTCACAAGGACCGCAATTATTTCCGCCAGCGCCGTCGGCACTGCAAAGATCGATCGTTGCATATGTTGCTCCTCCTTCAGTCGTTTATTCATTCGCACGAGAGACATGGCCGGCCGAGACCTGCTCGGCGGATATCACGGGGTTCTGCTCAGTTTTCCAGCTTAGGTTTCGTTCTTCACTGTCTGGTCCGGCCTCCCTGCTGAGCATGTGCATCAGCTCGTGGAGAAAGACAGCTGACGGGCATCTTTCCGCCTGTCAAGGGGATCAGAAGCGAAACGTCACACCGAGCGCCGGGCCCGTGAAGCGGAAGTTCTGGATGAGCTTGTCGTTCTTCTGGTCGTAGTAAAGGTTACGGTAAGCGAGCGTCACCCCGCCCCACTTGAACGCGTAGGCGACGCCGAGCATCCCCTGCCACGTCAGGGTCGATGAACCGGTGCCCGCGTCGAGGTAGTACGGGATCGACCAGTCGCCGCTGCCAAGCCGAACGCGCCCCTTGACACCGACGATCCCGTCCCAGAGATCCGCCCGCTCGGAGATCCCTCCTGCTCGCGGAAACGTTTGACCTCCTCCCGGCCCGGTGACCACCGCCGCAAGTTGCCAGTCGGCCGAGGCTTTGAGGCCGAAATAGCGCAGACCGCCGAAAACGTCGAGCGTCGCAGCCTGGCCGACCTGGACCGCGTAGCCCGCACCGAGCGTGCCCGTCGCGCCCCTTAGCGAAGAACTGGTCACAACGTTCAGGCTGGAGCTCACGAGATTGCCTCCGAAATTGATCGATTTGACGGAGCTGTTCTGATCGGCAAAGTCCAGGTAGATGATGTCGGTGAACATTGACCACCTTTCCTTGCGAACCTCGCCGGAGATCATGATGACAGCCTGAAGGTTCTGAAGATAGGTGTTCGGTCCGGTCTCGACCTCCGGGCTCCCTCCGGCACCCGGCGGAACGCTGTACTTCAGTGTGCCGTTGATGTTCGGCAGCCAGAGGTAGGGCGTTATCGAGAACGTCCACTGGTCGGCAGGCGTAACGGATTGTGCTTGCGCCGGGGCCGTGAAGATCGCAAACGTCATCGCGACCACCAGGATCAGTCCCATCACTGTTCGCAGTCGGCGAGTCAAAGAGTTCATCCTATGCTCCTTTCCTTAACCGTAGTTTATCTCATTTTTCGCAGTGTATCTCGCCTGTTCTCTTTCTCTGTCGGACCCGAGCAGTTGGCATCACAGGGCCGGCACGTCAACAGGCAAGCCATTGGGTCAGACGCCTGTTCGGCAACTCTCCGGTCCGCACCAGAACACCCGGCTGCCGGCTGACCGCGTTCTACAATTCTTTTTTTTCCTTCAGCTCCCTCTCCTCCTGCGCACTGCATCCGCAGGCCGAAAAGATGAGAGCGTTCAGGTCATCGCCGTTGTAGCTCCCTGCCGGACCATCACACGTTATCCCTTCTCCTTCGACGAAAGTACAGGATATCGGCGCTCCGCTGTTCGAGCAGACGCCCGTGACTCCCTTGCTGTCACCGATCTGTACATCCTTTTTATTTTGTATGGAGCATGCAGACGCAACGTCATGAAACAGCAATATAACAGCTACAATGAATCCAATGACCGCTCGCGTCATATGAAGCTCTCCTTACCCATCTCTCCGTATTGTCAAAATCCACCATAGAGAAGTCAGAAAAACGTATTTGATCATAGTAAGTTCGGTAGAACTCTTCAATTCCCTCTTATTAAAAATAGGGTTCAAGGATTCGAGAGGCAAGGGGTTCAGGTGAAAAACTAACATCCGATCGACCCCTCGGACCCCGTTCTTTCCTATATTCAATGCCTCAAGGCTTCAAATCCCATTCTTTAAGTTTCTTCGCCGCCGTACCGAACGGGCCGAGCTGGTACACGGCCGCGCCCGCCGGCGAGAAGGTGAACGGCTCGAACGGTTCGGCCAGCATCTTGTCCAGGTACTCTTTCGGCGCGACGCCGGTGCTGACGTGCGGATTGAAGTTCTCGCCGCTCATCTTCGGCACGAACGTTGACACGTATTGGATGAAGGCCGCGTTGCTGGCGGGATCGTCCATCGGCTCGGTGAACGCGCTGACGGAACCGGTTTCCACCGTGAACGGCCTCGCGGCGACAATGATGTCCGCTTGCAACTTGAGCAACTCAGGGATCGGCCTGGCGACAATGCCCGCGACGCCAAGAGCTCCGGCCGGGGCATAGTAGTATTTAAAGGCCTTCAACTTCATCGTTGTCACGTTGGCGGCGAGAACTTTTTCTTCTGCGGCATAAAGCTTGTCCAGGTCGGCCGTGCGGACGAAGCACTGCAGCATTGTGATGTGCGGGGTGTGCGTCGCACCTAGGGCGAACCCTTTCGGGTAGACTTTGAGCAGGCGGGCGTTGCTGGCTTCGGCATGTCGGAGCATCGTGGCATCCGGCTCCAGCAGGATGTCGATAGCCGTGACCTGGCTCTGTCCGGCCGGGAAAACCTGTTTCCAATCGTCCTTCATGCTTACGACGGTCCATCCATTCTTCTTCGCAAGCTCATCAAGCGCCGGCGTGAAGGCCCCCAGTTTGACGTTAGGCAAACTGCGGGCCGGGCCGTAAGCGTATTCGCGCGCCGCATCATCGTGCAGCACCAAAAGTTCAAACCGCGCGCCGCTGCCGCCCTGCGTGTATTCCAACATTTCCTTGTCGCCAACGGAATTTCCGAACGCTGCAATGGGCCGCCGGCCAATGTGCTCGTTGATGCCGACGGGCTTGTCCCCCTTGTCATCATTGAAGTTCAGCTCCGGCAGACGCACGAGAACAGGCTTGCCGTCTCGCATTTCAAACTTCGTCTTGATGCTGCTGCCGACGACCTGTTCGGGCGGCACGCCATAAATCCGCCCCGCCCACGGGCGCATGAACTCTATGCCGCCGCCGGAGACGATATAATTCTTGAAGCCGTTCGCACGCAGGTAAGAGAGCACCTCGAGCATCGGCTGATAGA
>DATIZR010000011.1 GCA_035516965.1 Nitrospirota bacterium | reverse complement strand
CTCAGAGCTCCTCGGCCAGCAGTTCGATGACCCGAAGTACTTCTGGGGAAGACTTTCAGCGACGACCCCCTATCCCTATAATGGCGGGTCGTCTTCCGGCTCTAATCTCGGACCGAACAACCCGGATCTCGTGAAGGCCGTCCAGGCGCGTATAGATGCTCTGCGCGCTGCCGATCCGGGGAATGACGCTAAGATTCCCGTTGATCTGGTCACTGCCTCAGGCAGCGGTCTCGATCCGCAGGTCAGCCCGGCTGCCGCCGAGTATCAAGTCCATCGCGTGGCAAAGGTTCGCGGGCTTGACGAGGTCAGGGTCCGCGCGCTCGTTGCGTCGCATACAGAAGACCGCTGGCTTGGCATGCTCGGCGAACCGGTGGTCAACGTTCTGGAGCTGAACCTCGCGCTCGATGAACTGAAGTAACTGTGGAGCTTCAGACATGAAAAAGATCAGAACGGTTCTTGCTGTCCTGCTCATCTCATCCCTCGGGCTCCCTCAGCTCGTAAACGCCGTTTCCTGGTCTCCCCTCCAGGAGGAGCGCGAAGAGAAGGCTGCCAAGGGGATCATGGTGAAGGGCACGCTCGTATGCCTGTTCCAGAGCGGTACCGCGGACGTAAAGAAGGCGATCAATATTAACGATATCCTTCCCGTCTACCGGGAAGACAAGTCCCGTGAACTCAAGGAAGTAGGAAAGATCAAGGTGCTTTCTTATGTAGGAGAAGATTATTTGAGAGGTGAGGTTGTCGAAGGCGAGATCATGGCCGGTGACGTCGCGAAAAAAGGCGGTGTCGCCAGCCTTATCATATCATCGGGGGACAAGTGTAAATAGTCTTCAATGATCTCATTATAGGATGTCCCCTATAGTTGGTCATTCCTGCGAAAGCAGGAATCCAGGATCTAAGCGAAAAACCACACCCTGCACTCGCGCCGGGCATGGCCCGTATTCGCGCAACGCGCTCATAAGCACTGGCCACAGGCTCGTAAATGCTGGGTGCAGGCTGGATTCCCCCGTATCAAGTACGGGGCAGGCTTGCAAGCCCGGAATGACTGCTTTGGAGAATAGTTCAGAGACGACAGTGCGATCTCCGTTCTATTGTGAGTCCGTTAATAAATCTAGGACTATCGCTCGCTGATCTGCGGAGATAAATGGGTTATCCGGTGGGGCTCCTCGGGAAGGGCCCCATTTTTAGTATCAGCCACCTTCAAAAGACCGGAAAAAGCTTGACGTTCTTTGTTGAAAAGAGTATAAACTAAAAATTCACAGACTAAATGCTTCAAAAAACAAAAGCTCAATGAAAGGAAACTGTATGTGTAGTAGCTCGGATGGCAGTCATAGTTGCCGTCGAATACCATATCGCCGCAGCAGGGCTATGACGACCCCGGTTCGATGCAGTTTCGCCGGGCGATTCATGATGTGACCCGGTAGGCTCTCCGTCCCGTTGTAATCCACCCGCCCGTTCGCTTCTGATCAAGTCCGTCGTCCTGCCGCGACCCGGTCAGAGGTGAACAATGATCCAACTTATCTCGTTTTTTCATCGTCCTGAATTTCTTGAAGCCTGGAATCCCGAAAAATTTATAAACAATCCCGAAGCCGGCAGCCCTGTAACCGCGTTCCTCTCCGCTGTAACGTTGTCTTCGTCGGCGCGGGAGGCGGCGCTATGATCAGGGGCGTGTTTATGAAATTCTTCGGGAAATCAGCTGCCGAACCCCACAGCCTGAAGACCGCACAAACAGCGACCGAGCACGAACGCCGCCTGGTCGATCTGTGCTCGATGCCTGCCCAGGAGGCGCTCGGAGCACTTCACGCCGATCCGCAGGGGCTGACGTCCGAAGCCGCTGAACGCCGGCTCCACAAGTTCGGCCCGAATGAACTATCGCACACCAAGCAGCTGAGCTTCCTCGCTGATATCTTCGAGCGCTGCAAAAGCCCCCTGGTCATCCAACTGCTCCTGATCGCCGCGATCTCCGGCTTCATCGGCGAAATCAAGTCGACCATTATCGTCGGCATGATGGTCCTTTTAAGCGTGGGGCTTTCCTACGTCCTTGACCGCCGCTCGAACAACACTGTCGAAGCGCTCGGCAGGCGCGTGCAGTCGAGGACCCGCGTGCTGCGGGACGGCAAGGAACATGAGATCAACCTGTCGGACATCGTGCCGGGAGACATCGTCCTCTTGAACGCAGGCTCGATCATTCCGGCCGATCTGCGGCTGCTTGTTGCAAAGGACTTCTTCGTGAGTCAGTCCGCCCTCACGGGAGAGTCCATGGCTGTCGAGAAAACGGCCGAAGTGCGGGTGATGAGCGACCAGAGCGCATGGGAGCTGCCGAATGCCTGCTTTCTCGGAAGCAGCGTGACCAGCGGAACAGCCCGTGGCGTCGTCATAAACACCGGAACGCGGACGCTCTTCGGGTCCATCGCGGAGCGGCTGGCCGAACGACGCGAAGATACCAGCTTCGACAAGGGCGTGCGCTCCTTCACCTGGCTCATGATCCGGTTCATGGTGGTCATGGTCTTGGCCGTGTACTTCATCGTGGGCCTGACAAAGGGCGACTGGGTGGAGGCCCTCTTGTTCGGCCTTTCCATCGCCGTGGGTCTCACGCCGGAAATGCTTCCCATGATCGTGACCGTGAACCTCGCGAAGGGAGCCCTGACCATGGCCAGGAAAAAGGTCGTGGTCAAGCGGCTGCCGTCCATCCAGAACTTCGGCGCGATCGACGTGCTGTGCACGGACAAAACCGGCACCCTGACGCAGGATCGTGTGGTCCTGGAGCAGCATGTGGACATCACCGGCCATCCGAGCGAAGACGTTCTCAATTACACGTATCTGAACAGTTATTACCAGACCGGCCTCCGGAATCTGATCGACCGGGCCGTACTCGAATATTCCGATCTGGATGTCGAGCGGGAGTGCAGGCTGGTGGACGAGCTTCCTTTTGATTTCGAACGTCGCCGCATGTCGGTTGTTGTTGACTATGAAGGCGATCATGTGCTTATCTGCAAGGGAGCGGTTGAGGAAATCTACTCCCGATGCACTCGTTATCAGATCGGCGACGAAGTGTATCCCCTGATAGACATGATGCGGGAGAACCTCTTCGAAGAGGTAGAGCGGCTGAACAAAGATGGCTACCGCGTGCTGGGCATCGCCTACCGTGAGTTTCCGCGCGAAAAAACAACATACCACGTAGCGGACGAAGCTGAACTGATCCTGCTGGGCTACACGGCGTTCTTCGACCCGCCAAAGGATTCAGCAGCGGAAGCCGTTGAGCTCCTGAGGAAGGCCGGCGTGCGGATCAAGGTCCTGACCGGCGACAATGGTCTGGTGGCGAGCAAGGTCTGCCGGGACGTGGGCATCGAGCCGGGGCCAATCGTGAGCGGCGCGGACATCTCGTCTATGACGCCAGATGTGTTTTCCCGTGTCGTACAGGAAGCGGATGTGTTCGTCAAGATCGCCCCGGCTCAGAAAGAACAGATCGTCCAGGAACTCAGAAAACAAGGTCATGTCGTGGGGTTCATGGGCGACGGGATCAACGACGCTCCGGCGCTCAAGGCAGCCGATGTCGGCATTTCCGTCGACTCAGCCGTGGACGTTGCCAAGGAAGCCGCGGACATCGTGCTCCTGGAAAAAAGCCTTCTGGTCCTTGAAGAGGGGATCATCGAGGGAAGGAAGGTCTTCGCGAACATCATCAAGTACATCCGCATGGGAGCAAGTTCGAACTTTGGGAACATGTTTAGCGTCGTGGGCGCGAGCTATCTCCTGCCGTTCCTGCCGATGCAGCCGATTCAAGTGCTCACGAACAACCTGCTCTATGACATTTCCCAGACGGGAATTCCCACGGACAACGTGGATGAGGAGCAGACCGCCAAACCGCAAAAGTGGGACATCTCGAACATCAAGCGTTTCATGATATTCATCGGCCCTATGAGCTCCATTTTTGACTATGCGACCTTTGCTCTCATGTGGTTCTTTTTCAAATGCAGCGTCTACGCCGATGCAGCCACGGGACCGGTCCAGAAGGAAACACTTGCCCGCTTGTTCCAGACCGGATGGTTCGTGGAGTCGCTTCTGACCCAGACTTTGATCGTTCACACCATCCGGACCCGGAGGATGCCCTTTTTCGGCAGCCGCGCTTCATTTCACTTGACGTTGACTACTCTCGTCGTCATGGCCATCGGCGCATGGCTGCCTTTTTCACCCTTCGCGGGTGCTCTCGGCATGGTTCCCTTGCCGCCTGTTTATTGGGTCTGGATCGCGTTCTTTCTTGTTCTTTATGCCGTCATGACGCACGGCATGAAGACCTGGTTCTTCAAACGATACGGAGGTGATTGATCTTGGACAGCCTGCTCGATGCTTTGCAGGAAGGCAGACTCATCGAACTTCCCGAAAATAACAAGGAGCACGCCCTTCAGTTCCTGGCGCACATTCTGGAAGCGATACCCACGATCCCGGCCGGCACCGACATCGTCGGTCTGGTCATGGCGAGGGAGCGTGCAACCGGTACGGCCATCGGTAGGGGATGGGCCTGCCCTCATGCGAGGACGTCCTATGATGACGATCTTCTATGCGTGGTGGGGTGGAGCCCGACGGGAATCGACTACGGCGCGCCGGACGGCGTTCCGGTGTCGATCATCGCCATGTATCTGGTGCCCGATAACCAGCGGAACCATTACCTGCGGGAGGTTTCCATGCTGGCCAAGGCGCTTAAAAGCTATGACGGGATTGATAAGCTGCGGTCAGCCAAGGAGCTGAACGAGATCCGCGAGCATCTGCTCGATATGGTCAGCGCCACAAAGGAAACCGTCGGCCCCGACACGCGCGCGCGGATGATCCAGCTCCAGGCGAGACCCGGCGTTGCGGCGATCGCCGTTCCCGATCTGGCGAACCTTGTCGTCGAACCGGTGACCATTGTCACGGCCCCCGGCATCAAGCCTGTCGTGCTCGCTCAAAACCGCAAGCTCGTTGAAGCCCTGGATTCCGCAGCCGGGCTTGTCGAGGGCGTTGCGTCCAGCGGCTTGTTTCAAAACGGCGGTTGGCGCATCATGAAAAGGGGCACCGTGACGTATCAGGGAGATCGCGTGGCATATGAGTGCTTGGCAATAGCAACAGCGAAGGGCAATTTGTCCTCGGATAAATAACGGCTGATATCTTATCAGTTCGTTTTTTTTGGCAGCAGGACAACCTGTTTTGTGCGATCTGAACTCAAGCAAGTCTGAAAATTCACCGTGCTCCTGTATTCAGAAGAGTACTGCCGGAAAGGGAGGTTGTCGAAGGCGAAAGCAAAGCAGGCGACATCGCAGAAAAAGGTGATGCCGGCAGCCTCGTCATATCATCGGGCGATCCGTGTAAATAGCCCAATTTATAAATGGCGGTGGATATAGGTTGCCAAATAACATGTTATCCAATGCCGGGCCCCCGTTATTTTTTTAGCGCACCCGATAGAATGCCAAAGAGAGCAGCAGCGCGACTGCAACGTCGTTAAGCGGCAAGGGTAATCTGTAAAAAAGCATTTACACCCACTATCAAACATGCGACAATGCAAAAATTAAGATATCCCCTGTATGATGTTCATCTCTGGGAGTATGGATGGAAGAAGGAAGACCGAATCCTGACGAGTTGCTCGATCGAGTGCGCCGGGAAACCGAACGGAGCCGTGAAGGCCAGCTCAAGGTATTCTTCGGCGCGGCCCCCGGCGTCGGAAAGACCTATGCCATGCTCGAGGCCGCGATGCAGAAGCGGGCTGAAGGCGTGCCTGTCCTCGTGGGGCTCGTCGAGACCCATGGCCGCAGGGAGACCGAAGCCCTCCTCGAGGGCCTCGATGTCCTCCCACGCCGGGATGTCGAGTACCGCGGCACGGTGCTGAAGGAATTCGACCTCGACGCGGCCCTCTCCCGCAAGCCCTCCCTTATCCTTGTTGATGAACTGGCCCATAGCAACGCTCCCGGCTCGCGCCACAAGAAGCGCTGGCAGGACATCTACGAGCTCCTCGGCGCGGGGATCTCCGTGTACACGACGATGAACGTTCAGCATTTGGAGAGCCTGAACGATATCGTGACCCAGATCACGGGAATCAGCGTGCGCGAAACCGTTCCCGACTTTCTCCTCGACCGGGCCGACGAGATCGAACTGATCGACCTTCCCCCCGACGACCTCCTCCAGCGCATGAAAGAGGGGAAGGTCTATTTGCCGGAACAGGCAGCCGCGGCCATCAGGAATTTTTTCCGCAAGGGGAACCTGATCGCGCTCAGGGAGCTTGCCCTGCGCCGTACCGCGGACCGCGTGGACGAGCAGATGCAGGTGTACCGTCAGGACAAGGGGATCAAGGAGATCTGGCCCGCGGGAGAGCGCATCCTGGTCTGCGTCGGCGCCAACCCCCGCTCGATCCGGCTGATCCATTCAGCGCGGAGGCTCGCGGCGGGCCTGCGCGCCGAGTGGATCGCGGTCCACGTGGAAGCGCATGCGCGCGTCCGTCCCTCGGCGCAGGACCTCAGGCAGCTGGCCGACCACATGCGCCTCGCCGAAAGCCTGGGCGCCGAGACGGTCACGCTCTCGGGACAGCGGATGAGCGACGAAGTGCTGACCTATGCGCGCAGCCGGAACGTGAGCAGGATCATCATCGGCAAGCCCACTCATCCACCCTGGAAGGACAAGATCTTCGGATCGCCGCTGGACGAGATCGTGCGGGGCAGCGGCGACATCGATGTGTACGTCATCAGCGGCGACGTGGCGGAGCCCCACCGGCACCCCGAGCCGCAGATCCGGCCCCGCAAAACAGGGCGCAAGCGGGAGTGGCTCTGGAGCATCCTGACGGTTGCGTCCTGCACGGGCATCGACAAGCTCATGCAGCCCTATTTCGAGCGGCTGGACCTCGCGATGGTCTACCTCCTCGGGGTTGTTTTCGCGGCGAGCCGGACCGGCAAGTGGCCGTCGCTGTTCGCCACGGTCCTCAGCATCGCGGCCTTTGATTTTTTCTTCATCCCTCCCTATTACAGCTTTGCGGTCAGCGATGTCAGGTACTTCATAACCTTCCTCGTGATGTTCATCGTTTCCTTCGTTATCAGCAGGCTCACGATCCGGGTCCGCCAGCAGGCCGAGTCGGCCCGCCTGCGCGAGCGCAGGACCGCCGCGCTGTACAGCTTCAGCCGCGAGCTGGTCCGGGAGAGGGGGACGGAGCACCTGAGTGATATCGCCATGAAACACATCGGCGAGGTCTTCGACAGCCAGGTCGCGATCCTCATACCCGATGACCAGAACCGGCTTGTGCCGACGGTGGGCGGCCCCTCGGCGTTCAGTCCCGACCAGCAGGAACTAAGCGTCGCGCACTGGGTGTACGAACACAGGCAGCCCGCAGGTCTGAGCACCGATACCCTGCCCGGTGCGAAGGCCCTGTACCTGCCGCTCATCGCTTCCGGCGGTCCGGTCGGCGTCGTGGGCATTCTGCCGCGGACCCCGGGCGACACATTCGAACCCGAGCAATTCCATTATATCGAGGCCTTTGCAAACCAGACGGCGATCGCGATCGAACGCTCCTTCCTCGGCCAGGCTGCGCAGCGCGCGCTCTTGAAGGCGGAGACGGAGAGCCTGCGGAACACCCTTCTCAGCTCCATTTCCCACGATCTCCGGACCCCGCTCTCGGTGATCACCGGGGCAGCGACGACCCTGCTTCAGAAGGACGTCGTGCTGGACATGAGCAGCCGCACGGACCTTGTGGAGACCATCCGCGAGGAAGCGGAGCGCCTGAACCGGAGCATCAAGAACGTCCTTGACATGACGCGCCTGGAGTCGGGAGCCATCAGGCTCAACAAGGAGTGGCAGCCGCTCGAGGAGATCGTGGGCGTCGTGCTGGAGCGCCTCGACGACCGCCTCCAGGATCATCCCGTGACCGTAAAACTGCAGGGAAACCTGCCGCTCATTCCCTTCGATGGCCTGCTGATCGAACAGGTGCTAGTGAACCTGTTCGACAATGCGATCAAATACACGCCGAAGGGGACGCCGCTCGAGCTCTCGGCAACGGAATCCTTCTACACGGTGACCGTTTCCCTGGCCGACCGCGGGCCCGGGATCCCGCCCGGCGAGGAAGAGCACATTTTCGATAAATTCGTGCGCGGCCGCGCGAGCGGAACGGGCGTCGGCCTGGGCCTTGCCATTTGCCGCACGATCATCAATGCCCATGGCGGCAGGATATGGGCGGAGAACCGCGAGGGCGGCGGCGCGGTGTTCCGCTTTACCCTGTCCGCGGCCGGCCTGCCGCCGGCGCCGAAGCAGGAAGAGGAACGTGAGCGGGTATAATGCCGAAGAGGCCTTTAACCACGGGTTCGCTTCGCGAACACACGGGAGTCGACAGGAATATACGGTGATGTAAACATCACAATGATTCGCTCCCACCGTTTCTTTACCGTGTTCATCCGTGGTTCCACGGTCCCTTGCACTATCATGCCTGAAGAAAAAGAACTCATACTGCTTGTCGAGGACGAGCCCCAGATGCGCCGGTTCCTCAGGATCACGCTCCAGACCCAGGGGTATCGCCTGGTCGAGGCGGCCACTGCCCAGGAGGGACTCTCCCAGGCGACGACGCGCAATCCGGACATCGTCCTGCTCGATCTGGGCCTGCCCGACCTTGACGGCCTGGAAGTCACGAAACGGCTGAGGGAGTGGACGCAGACGCCCATCATCGTCATTTCCGCCCGCGAGCAGGAACGGGACAAGGTCAATGCCCTCGATGCCGGAGCCGATGACTACCTGACGAAGCCCTTCAATGCCGCGGAGCTCCTCGCGAGAATTCGCGTGGCCCTGCGTCACGCCGCCCGACAAAAGACCGGCGCAGATGAGCCCGTCTTTACCCTCGACACGCTCCGGGTCGACTTCGCACAGCGGCAGGTGTTCGTCGGCAATGAAGAAGTGCATCTCACGCCGATCGAATACAAGCTGCTCGCTGTGATGATCCGCCATGCGGGCAAGGTCATTACCCACCGTCAGCTCCTGCACGAGGTCTGGGGTCCCGCCCATGTGAACGAGGTCCAGTACCTGCGCGTGTACATGACGCAGCTCAGGCACAAGCTCGAGACCGATCCAGCCCGGCCCCGGTTTCTCCTGAACGAGCCCGGGATCGGCTACCGGCTGAAGTACGATCCCGCATGAGCATATCCCACGCACCTGGTGCGTACTCGTCACCCGGGTTCTTTTCTGGTCACAAAGCGGGCAGATGACCAAAGAAGCGGCATGACTTCGAAGGAGCGCGTCGTCTCTGATGCCGGCATCGGCCCGTCTTCCCAAGAAATCCGTCAGTTATGGCAATGCATTCTTCTTGTTGAAATGGCAGCAGTATTGCTCTATAATTTGACCGTTCAGTAAGAAAGTCCCAGGAAAGTGAAGGCGGATTCCCTCGCTGTCGCATACAACCACCTATGGATCAACCCCGGAAGCCCACATTCACCCAGAGGTTTAAAACCCTCATCTTCGGCGGAAAGCACAATATCGAGGACACCTCTCTTTTCCATAAGCTGACGCTGATCGCGTTCTTTGCCTGGATCGGCCTCGGCGCCGACGGTCTGTCGTCCTCCTGCTACGGGCCGGAAGAAGCCTTTCTCGCCGTTCACGGTCATGTGTACCTGAGCGTCTTTGTCGCGCTCATGTCCGGGCTCACGGTGTTCATCATCGCCACGAGCTATTCCCAGATCATCGAGCTATTCCCGTCGGGCGGCGGGGGGTATCTCGTCGCGAGCAAGCTTCTTTCGCCGTCGGCCGGCATGGTTTCCGGCTGCGCCCTGCTCATCGACTACGTCCTTACAATCACGATCTCCGTTGCCAGCGGCGCTGACGCCCTTTTCAGCTTTCTGCCCGCGGCGTGGCTGGCGTACAAGCTCCCTTTTGCGATCGTCGGTGTCCTGGTCCTGACCGTCATGAACATGCGCGGCGTAAAGGAGTCGGTCCTGCCGCTGGTGCCGATCTTTCTCACCTTCGTGGCGACCCATGCGTTCATCATCATTTACGCCATGGTCACGAATCTGGGCAGCATCGGGGCCGTCGCCGCCGCAACACGGGCCGACGTCATGCAGACGCAGGCGGAGCTCGGGGTCGCCGGCACGGTGCTCCTCATCCTGCGCGCCTACAGCATGGGGGCGGGCACCTACACGGGCATCGAGGCCGTCAGCAACGGCCTGCCGATCCTGCGCGAACCCAAGGTCCAGACCGGCAAGCGGACGATGCGGTACATGGCCTTTTCCCTGGCCCTCGTCGTGATGGGACTCATGCTCGCCTACCTCCTGTACCGCGTTGTTCCGCAGAGTGGGAAGACCCTGAACGCCGTGTTGTTCGAGACCATGGCCCGGGACTGGGGCAGGGGCGGGACCGTGTTCGTGCTCGTCACGCTGCTCTCCGAGGCCGCGCTCCTGTTCGTTGCCGCCCAGACCGGATTCCTAGACGGGCCCCGCGTGCTCTCGAACATGGCGCTCGACCGCTGGTTCCCGACAAAGTTCGCCATGCTCTCCGACCGGCTCGTGACCCAGAAGGGCATCCTGATGATGGGCGGGGCCGCGCTCGTGACCATGCTCCTGACCGGCGGGTCGGTCAGGTACCTGGTTGTCCTCTACAGCATCAACGTGTTCATCACCTTCTTCCTCTCCCAGCTCGGCATGGTGCGCCACTGGTGGGAGGTGAGGGGCAAGGAGGACCATTGGGAGAAAAAGCTGTTCTTCAATGGTCTCGGCATGACCCTTACCTTCTTCATTCTCGCATCCGTGACGGTGCTCAAATTCCACGAGGGAGGATGGATCACGCTGCTGCTTACCGGGGCTTTGGTCGTCATCGCCCTGCTCACGCAGCGCCACTACCGGA